>NZ_BAAAMU010000053.1:0-71454 GCF_039529435.1 Nonomuraea maheshkhaliensis | reverse complement strand
CGGACGCCCGGACGGCCCAGGCCCGCAGCTCGGCCGCCGGCGCCGCGGCCCTCTCCAGCCGGTCGAGCGGCAGCCGCCCGTCGTGCACGGCGGCCTCGATCCCGGCGATGATCGCCAGCACGTCGTCGTACGTCGGCAGCGGCCCCAGGCACAGCAGGTCGGCCCCGGCCGCGAGGGTCAGCACGGCGCCGCCGGCCAGGCCCACGCTCTCGGTGATCGCGCGCATGTCCAGCGCGTCGGTGACGATCACGCCGTCGTAGCCGAGCTCGCCCCTGAGCAGCCCGGTCAGCGCGGCGCCCGACAGCGTGGCGGGCGTGTCGCCCGTCAGCGCCGGCACCGCCACGTGCGCGGTCATCACGGACCTGGCCCCCGCGCCGATGGCCGCGCGGAACGGCGCCAGCTCGCGTGCCCGCAGCACCTCCAGGTTGACGTCCACGACCGGCACGTCCAGGTGGGAGTCCACCCGGGTGGCGCCGTGGCCGGGGAAGTGCTTGACGCAGGCGGCCACCCGTACCGACTGCAGGCCCTCGACGGCCGCCACCGTGTGCCGGGCGACCAGGTCGGGCACGGTGCCGAACGACCTGGTGCCGATGACCGGGTTGTCGGCCTCGGTGTTGACGTCCGCGCTGGGCGCCATGTCCAGGTTGATGCCGCAGGCGGCCAGTTCTGAGCCGATGGCCCGGTAGACCCGGCGGGTCAGCTCGACGTCGTCCACGGCCCCCAGGGCCGCGTTGCCGGGGTACGGGCTGCCGACGTGGTACGCCAGCCGCGTCACGTCCCCGCCCTCCTCGTCGAGCGAGATGACGGGATCACCGGCTCCCCTCAGCGCGGTGGTCAGATCGAGCACCTGGCCGGGGTCGGCCACGTTGAAGCCGAAGAGCGTCACGCCGCCCAGGCCCTGCTCCAGCTCGCGCAGCACCCACGCGGGCGCCGTGGTGCCCTGGAAGGCGACGAGCAGCGTGCCGGCCGCGAGGCGGCGCAGCCCCCGATCACTCTGACTCATGGCTCCTCATCAGTTCTGCGCACGGCGTCCGCGACGTCGTACGGTGTCAGCCCTTCACGGCCCCGGCGACCAGGCCGGAGACCATGCGGCGTT
Organism: Nonomuraea maheshkhaliensis; assembly: GCF_039529435.1. Classification (NCBI taxonomy): domain Bacteria; kingdom Bacillati; phylum Actinomycetota; class Actinomycetes; order Streptosporangiales; family Streptosporangiaceae; genus Nonomuraea; species Nonomuraea maheshkhaliensis. The sequence continues at coordinate 70,358 of NZ_BAAAMU010000053.1, read as the reverse complement.
GGACGAGCAGGAAGAAGATGACGACCGGGATCGTCATCAGGGTCGAGCCGGCCATGATCGCGCCCCAGTCGACGCCCTTCTGGCCGAAGAAGTACTGCAGGGCGACCGGCATCGTGTAGCCCTCGGACCCCGACATCAGATAGAGCGCGAAGATCAGGTCGTTCCACGCGGTGATGAACGAGAAGATGCTGGTGGCCACCAGGCCCGGCGCGACCAGCGGGAAGAGCACCTTCCAGAAGGTCGTCATGCGTCCCGCGCCGTCGATCCAGGCCGCCTCCTCCAGCGACTTCGGCACCGCGGCGACGAACGTGCGCAGCATCCAGACGCCGAACGGCAGCGTCAGCGCCACCTGGGTGATGATCAGCCCGATCAGCTGGTCGCCCAGCCCGGCCCGCTTGACCATCATGTAGAGGGGGATGAGCAGGCCCTCCGACGGCAGCATCTGCACGATCAGCAGCGTGACCAGGAAGGTGCCGCGGCCCTTGAACCGGAAGCGCGCGATGGCGGTGGCCGACAGCAGCGCGAAGGCCGAGCCGATGAGCACGGTGCCGAGCGCGACGATGGCGCTGTTGCGCATGTAGAGCCAGATGGAGTTGTTCGCGACGCCTTCGGTCAGCACCCGCTCGAAGTGCTCGAAGGTGAAGTGCGTCGGGAACGGGATGAACTCCGTGGTGAAGATCTGGTCGTTGGCCTTGAAGCCGGTGGCGACCATCCAGTAGACGGGGAAGACGGCGTAGAGGAAGACGAGGATCCCGGCCGTGTTCAGGAGGATCTTGCCGAGCCTCTTGCGTGCGAGCGGGGTCACATCTCCTCCTGCTTCACGATCTGCCTGACGTACACGACGGTGATGATGAGCAGGATGATCGTCAGCACCACCGAGATCGCCGCGCCCGTCCCCAGCTTCTGCGGGGGCTTGAACGCCTCGGCGACGGCGTACATGGACAGGTTGAAGCCGTCACGGTTGGTCGGGCCGTTCATGAGCACGTAGAGCTGGCTGAACACCTTGAAGTCCCAGATGATCGACAGGATCGTCAGGACCGCGAAGACCGGCTTGAGCAGCGGCAGGGTGATCTTCCTGAACGTGCGCCAGGCGCCAGCGCCGTCGACCCTGGCCGCCTCGTACAGCTCGGCGGGGATGCCCTTGAGCCCGGCGAGGACCGAGACCGCGATGAACGGGAAGCCGGCCCACACCACGCACACCACGAGCGCGATGTAGAGGGGGATGGTGTCGTTGAGCCAGGGCGTGCCCGACCAGCTCTCCTGGCCGTCCGGCGGGGAGAGCAGCCAGTGGGGCACGAGGTTGAGCGCCCAGTTGATGATGCCGGACTCGGCGTCGAACAGGGAGCGCCAGATGACGCCCTGCGCCACCGGGGGCACGGCCCAGGCGAACATGCAGCCGATGACCACGAACAGCGACATCTTCCTGCCCAGCCGGTGCAGCAGCACGCCGACCGCGGTGCCCACGATCAGGGTGAGGCTGACGGCGACGAAGGCGAAGACCACGGTGTTGCGCAGGGCCGACCAGAAGATGTCGTTGGACAGCACCTTGTCGAAGTTGTCCAGGCCGACCCACTCGGCGGGCCTGGTGCCGCGGATCTGGGCCAGGCCGACCTTCTGGAAGGACATGATGCCGAGCTGGACCATCGGGTACAGCAGCAGCCCCGCGATGACCACCAGGCCGGGGACGAGCAGCACGTACGGGATGCTCCAGACCGGCAGCCCGCTCGCGCGGGCGGCCCGGTCGTTGCGCCGGCGGCCCGGGGAAGGGGAGGAGTCCCTGCCCCGGGCGACCGTTGTCGGGTTCGCCATCGTTACTGGTTCAGGATCTCTTCGAGTTCCTTGTTGGCGTCAGCGAGGGCGGTGGTGGCGTCCTTCTTGCCCTCGATGACCTCACGCGCCGCGTTCTGCAGCACGGCCTTGGTCGCGTCGGCCTCGGACCAGTTGGGGTCGGCGGGGAAGGCCTTGGCCTTGGCGAAGGCCTGGGCGAAGGCGCCCTGCGCGGGGTCCTCGTTCATCGCGGCCAGGGTGTCGGGGTAGACCGGGAGCAGGCCGCCCTCCTTGGCGTAGCGGTCGGCCCAGGTCTTGCTGGTGGCCAGCTTGATGTACTCCTTGCCGAGGTCGGCCTGCTGGGTGCCGCCCCACAACGCGATGTCGTTGCCGCCGAAGAAGGACGCGGCCACGCCGCCGGTCTTGGCGGGCAGCGGGAAGAAGCCGAGCTTGTCGCCCTTCAGCTTGCCCTTGGAGTCCTCCTCGATGCCGGGCAGGTCCCAGGCGGCGGTGAGGTACATCGCGACCTTGTCGTTGGCGAAGCGCTTACGGATGTCCGTGGTGTTGAGCGTCAGGTTGGCCTTGCTGGACAGGCCGTCCTGGACCAGGCCGGTGTAGGTGTTGAAGCCGGCCGCGAAGCCGGGCTCGGTCAGCTTGCCGACCCACTTGTCGCCCTCCTTGACGGCGTACTCGCCGCCCTCGGACCAGGCGAAGGCCGCGAGCAGGTGGTTGGCGTCCGAGCCGCCGTTGAAGGCGAAGCCGTCGACGCCCTTCTTCTCGCCCTGGATCTTCTTGGCCGCGGCGACGAGCTCGTCCCAGGTCTTGGGCACCTCGATCTTGAGGTCCTCGAACCAGTCCTTGCGGTAGAGCACCGCGCGGGCCCCCGCGCCCCACGGCACGGCGTAGACCTCGTTGTCGACGGTCTCGTAGCCGTACAGGTTCTGCGGGATCTGCGACCTGTCGCCCTCGCGGGCGATGTCGGTGATCGGCTCCAGCGCGTCCTGGCTCTGCCACATCGGGACCTGGTCGTTGCCGATCTCGGTCACGTCGGGGCCTGTGCCGGTCGCGGCGGCGGCGAACTTGTCGGCGACCTGCGGCCACGGGATCCACTCAAGCTTGACCTCGGCGCCGGTCTGCGTCTTGAACTCGGCGTTGAGCTCCTCCATGTACTTGGCGGCGGCCGGGTTGCTGTCTCCAAGGCGCCACACGCTCAGGGTCTTGCCGGCGAACTTGGGGCCGGAGGCAGCGGCGGCGCTGGGTGAGGACGTGGCGGGTTCTTCGCTCGAACCGCCACAGGCGGCCAGTCCCAGGGCCAGCGCGGCCGTGGTGACCGTAGTGGCCGTGATCTTCGCGATCCTCACAGGGTTCTCCCTTCCCGGGTGCTGGCCTACGGTCCGCACCAGGCTGATCGTCATATGCCGAACGATGGTGTTAAACTAACAAGAAACTTTCTTAAAAGAAACGCCCGTTAGCTGATCGTGACGAGAAGGGTGCGCAGATGAGCCGAGACCCGGGAGTCCCCCGTCTGCTGCGCCGGCTGAACGACCGCGCGGCACTCGAGTTGCTCCTCGGCGACGGCCCACTGACGCGGGCCGAGCTCGGTGCGCGTACCGGGCTCTCCAAGGTAACGGCAGGTCAGCTTCTCGCGCGATTGGAGGAACGGGGCCTGGTCGAGGTGGCGGGCGAGCGGGCGGGAGGCAGGGGGCCGCACGCCGCCCTCTATGCCGTGGTCCCCTCCAGCGCGTACGTCGCCGGCCTCGAAGTCCTGCCCGACAGCCTCACCGTCGCTGTGGCGGACATCACAGGCCGCGTGGTGGTCGAGGTCACCCTCAACCCCGCCGACGGCCGCGACCCCGTCAAGGCGGTGCACGCGGCCGTCCAGCGGGCCTGCGACACGGCCAACGTCAGCCTGTCGCGGCTGCGCGCGTTCGTCATCGGCACCAGGGGCGTGGTCGACCCGCTCACCGGCGACGTGCGCATCTCGGTGGACCTGCCCTCCTGGCACGTCGGCGTGCTGGCCAGCCTGCGCGAGACCCTCGGCGCCTCGGTGACGATAGAGAACGACGTCAACCTCGTCGCCCTGGCCGAGCACAGATACGGCGCCGCCGAAGGCGTCGACGACTTCGTGCTCGTCTGGGCCGGCGTCGGCCAGGGGCTCGGCGTCATGCTCGGTGGCCGGCTGCACCGGGGCATCAGCGGCGGCGCGGGCGAGATCGGCTGGCTGCCGGTCCCCGGGCAGCCGCTGCCCAGCGACGTACGCCGGCCGCAGACCGGGTCGTTCCAGCGCCTGGTGGGCCACGACGCCCTGCGCGGCCTGGCCGGGGAACGCGGCGTGACCGGCACGAGCGTGCCCGACCTGGTACGCGGCGGCGGCGACGACTACCTCGACGCCGTCGCGGCCCGGCTGGCCCTGGGCGTGGCCGCCGTGACCGTCGTGCTCGACCCCGGCCTCATCGTGCTCAGCGGCGACATCGGCCGGGCCGGCGGCGAGCGGCTGGCCGCCAAGGTGGAGGAGGCCGTGGCCCGCATGTGCCCCAGCAGGCCGAGCGTCGTCGTCAGCCGGGTGGCCGGCAACCCCGTGCTGCGCGGCGCTCTGGTGGCCGCCCTTGAGCAGGCCCGGGAGCAGGTCTTCTCCGACACTGTGTGAGAATTCTTGCCCATGTGGCAGTCCTCGAACGACGTCGTGCTGATCTCCGACCCGCGTGTGACCTCGATCCCCGTGCGTGAATGCGGCGAGCCGCTGGCCGACGTACGCGGGCGGCTGCGCGTGGACTCACGGCTGGCCGACGAGCAGGGCGCCTACGCCCATCTGCGGGAGGGCGTGCTGCGCCGGCTGGAGCAGGCCCAGGGCCTGCTGCCCGACGGCTACCACCTGCTGATCGTCGAGGGTTACCGGCCGGTCGCCACGCAGCGCCGGATCTTCGACGAATACCGGGCCACGCTCACCGGGCTGACGCCCGCGGAGTCGTACGTCGCGGCCAGCCGCTACGTCTCCCCGGTCGAGGTCGCCCCCCACACCGCCGGCGCGGCGGTCGACCTGACCCTGTGCTCGCCCGACGGCACGGAATACGACATGGGCACCCAGGTCAACGACAACCCCGAGCAGAGCGACGGCGCCTGCTACACCGCCGCCCCCGGCATCTCCGACGACGCCCGCGCCCACCGCAAGCTCCTGGCCGCCGCCCTGGAGCCCGCCGGGCTGGTCAACTACCCCACCGAATGGTGGCACTGGTCGTACGGGGACCGTTACTGGGCGATGTCCACGCAGGCAGAGCACGCGCTCTACGGGCCCGTGGAATTTACCGTCTGACACCGCTCAGTCGAAAGGTTTTCCGACGGGCGTGGGACGGGCACAACATGATGCGGAGACTGTGGACTCCCCCAGTGAGGTGCCGGCATGGTTCCGCTCATCGGGATCGAAGAGGAATACCTCATCGTTGATCCCCGCACCCGCCACGTGGCTCCCCGAGCGGCCGAAGTACTGGCCGCGGCGACCGACGTGCTGGACGTGGTGCATGAAATCACCAGATTCCAGGTGGAGGCTCGTACACCGCCCTCCGCCGACCTCAGCGAACTGGGCTCCCAGTTACGCACGGCGCGAAAGGAGGTAGCAGGCGCGGCCCGTTCGTGCGGGCTGGCAGTCGTCGCGAGCGGCATCCCGGTCCTGGGCGCGGTGGTGCCCTCACCGCTCACCGACGATGACCGCTATCTGCAAGGCAGGGCCCTCTACCGGGCCCTTCAGGACGAACTCAGCATCTGCGCCCTGCACGTGCACGTGGACGTGCCCGACCCCGAGCACGCCGTCTACGTGGGCAACCACCTGCGGCCCTGGCTGCCGACGCTGATCGCGCTGGCCGCCAACTCGCCGTTCTTCGTGGGGCGCGACACGGGCTACGCCTCGTGGCGGGTGATCAGCTGGGGCCGCTGGCCGGTCTCCGGCGCGCCACCCTACTTCGGCTCGTTCGGAGACTACGAGCTGGCCCTCCAGGCGCTGGCGGAGTCGGGCGTGCTGCTCGACGCCAAGACCGTCTACTGGGACGCGCGTCCGTCGCCCCGGTTGCCCACCGTGGAGATCAGGGTGGCCGACGTGCCGCTCGACGTGGCCGACAGCCTCACCCTGATCGGGCTGATCAGGGCGCTCGTCGTCACCGCGCTGACCGCTGTCCGGCGAGGGGACCGCGGGCTGCCGATTCCTGCCGAGGTGCTGCGCGCCGCCTACTGGCGGGCCGCCCGCGACGGGCTGCGCGGCGACAGCCTCGACGTACGGCACGGCACGCTGGTCCCGGCCGCGGTGATGGCCGGGCGCCTGCTGGAGCACGTACGCCCGGCGCTGGCGGAGGCCGGTGACCTGACCTTCATCCAGGAGGGCCTCGACCGGTTGCTGCGCAAGGGGTCGGGGGCCATGCGCCAGCGCAGGGCGTACGAGAGGGGTAATGATCTGGCCGAGGTGGTGGACGACCTCATCGAGGCCACCGTGGCCTGAGGCGAGACGGGTGTGGTCAGCGCAACGCGAGGGCGGCGGCCACACCCAGGCCGAAGGCGACGACCACGCCGCGCAGCACCTTCGGCGGCATGAGCCTGGCCAGGCGGGTGCCGAGCAGCCCGCCCACCAGGCTGGCCGGCGCGATCACCGCCACGGCCCGCCAGTTCACCGGGCCGAACAGCGAGAAGGCGACGACCGAGACCGAGCTGACGACCAGCGACAGCACGGCCCGCACGGCGTTCACGCGATGCAGGTTGTCGTGCAGGAACATGCCGAGCACGGTCAGCAGCACCACGCCCATCCCGCCGTTGAAGTAGGCGCCGTAGCAGCCGCCGAGGAACACCCCGGCGTACACCATGCGGCTGACCGGCTCGGCCGCCTCGCCCCCGAACAGGCGGCGCAGCCACGGCTGCGCCAGCAGCGCGAGGCTGGCGAAGGCCACCAGCCACGGCACCATCGACTCGAACAGCTTGCCCGGCGTGAGCAGCAGTAACGAGCTGCCCACGCACGCCCCCAGCACCGCGGTGACCGCCAGGCTCACCGTCCTGCTGCGCTGGCCGCGCAGCTCCTTGCGGTAGCCCACCGCGCCGCCCACGTAGCCCGGCCAGAGCGCCACCGCGTTGGTCACGGTGGCGGTCAGGCCGGGAAGCCCCAGCGCCAGCAGGGCGGGGAAGGAGACGAGCGTTCCTCCCCCCGCCAGGGCGTTCACCACGCCGGCCAGCAGACCGGCTCCTACCAGGAAGAGCAGATCGGTGGCCGTCATCGGCCGGCTGCGTAGCCCTGGGCGCCACGCGGGTTGGCGGCGGCCTTGAGGAAGGCGCCGTCGCGCGCGACCGCGCTGAGCCGGCCGAGCGCCCACGCGCCCGGCGTCTCGACCTCGTGCCCGCGCCGCCGCAGCTCCGCGATGACGCCCGCGTCCACGCGGTCCTCGACGTGCATGACGCCGGGACGGGAGGCGCGCGGGAAGAACGAGCTGGGGAAGTGCTCGGAGTGGAACATGGGGGCGTCGATGGCCTCCTGGAGGTTCAGCCCGCCGTGCACGATCGACAGGAAGAAGTTCACGCTCCACTGGTCCTGCTGGTCGCCGCCGGGGGTGCCGAAGGCCAGCCACGGCTTGCCGTCCCTGAGCGCGAACGACGGCGACAGCGTCGTACGCGGGCGCGCGCCAGGACGCAGCGCCGTGGCCACGTCCTCCTGCAGCCAGAACATCTGGGCCCGTGTGCCCAGGCAGAAGCCCAGCCCGGGAATGGTCGGGGAGCTCTGCAGCCAGCCGCCGCTGGGCGTGGCCGACACCATGTTGCCCCACCGGTCCACGACGTCGATGTGACACGTGTCACCCTTGACCATGCCGTCACGCGCAACGGTCGGCTCGCCCACCCCCTGTGGCTTGCGCGAGCCCGACAGACCCGGCGCGTCGCTCGCCGTGCCCGGCTCGGGGAAGACCGGCAGCCGGGGCGTGCGTCCGCCGGGCGCGCCCGGCCGCAGCTCCAGGCTGGCCTCCGCGCCGATCAGCCGCCGCCGCTCGGCGTTGTACGCCGGGCTCAGCAGGTCAGCCATGGGCACGTCGGTGTCGCCGTACCAGGCTTCGCGGTCGGCGAAGGCCAGCTTGGCGGCCTCGGTCACCGTGTGCAGGTAGTCGGCGCCGAGGAAGTCCATCGCGTCCAGGTCGAACCCGTCGAGCAGGGCGAGCTGCTGCAGGAAGACCGGCCCCTGGCCCCACGGCCCCGTCTTGGCCACCGTGTGACCGCGGTAGTCGAACGTGGCCGGCTCCTCCACCGAGGCCGCCCAGCCGGCCAGGTCGTCGCCGGTCAGCAGGCCGCCGTGCACCTCGCCCGAGCTGTCCCGCCAGGCCGTTGTCCGGCTGAACTCGGCGATCGCCTCGGCGACGAAGCCCTCGTACCAGGTCTTCCTGGCGGCCTCGATCTGGCCCTCGCGCGTGCCGGACGCCGACTCGGCCTCGGCGATCACCCGCCGGTAGGTGGCGGCCAGCACCGGGTTGGCCAGCTTGGCACCGGGCGCGGGCACGTCTCCGCCGGGCAGCCAGGTCGCCGCCGACGTCGGCCAGTCCTGCTCGAACAGGGTGCGCACCGACTCGATCGTGGCCGAGATCCGCTCCAGCACCGGCACGCCGTGCTCGGCGTAGTGGATCGCCGGGGCCAGTACGTCGGCCAGCGACCAGGTGCCCCAGCGCTCCAGCATCAGCATCCAGCCACCGAACGCCCCCGGCACCGTCGCCGCCAGCAGCCCGGTGCCGGGCACGACGTCCAGGCCGAGCTCGGTGAAGCGCTCGATGGTCGCCGCCGCGGGGGCCACGCCCTGACCGCACACGACCGAGACCTTCTGCTCGGTCTCGTTCCACAGCAGGATCGGCACCTCGCCGCCGGGGCCGTTCAGATGCGGCTCGGCGACCTGCAGCACGAATCCGGCGGCCACGGCGGCGTCGAAGGCGTTCCCGCCGCGTTCCAGCACACTCATGCCGGTGGCCGAGGCCAGCCAGTGCGTACCGGCGACCATGCCGAAGTCGCCCTTCAGCTCGGGCCTGGTGGTGAACAAACTCACTCCTTCACTAGGGGTGCGGCCGCGTCGGGGACGCGGTCCGCCGTTACCAGGTGGCAGGCGGCCGGATGGGCCGCGCCACGTGGGTCTCGCAAGAGGGGCTCGGACGTGCGGCACTCGTCGTACGCCAGCGGGCACCGCGTGTGGAAGCGGCAGCCGGCCGGCGGGTCCACCGGGCTCGGCACGTCGCCGCCGAGCACGATCCTGCGCCGCTCCCGCTGCGCGACCGGATCGGCCACCGGGGCGGCCGACAGCAGAGCCTGCGTGTACGGATGCCGCGGCTGCGCGAAGATCTCGGCCGTCGGCCCCGACTCGACGATCCGGCCCAGATACATGACCGCGATCCGGTCGGCCAGGAACTCCACGACCGACAGGTCATGGGTGATGAACAGGCACGAGAAGCCCATGTCCCGCTGCAGGTCGGTGATCAGGTTGAGCACCGACGCCTGCACGGACACGTCCAGCGCCGACACCGGCTCGTCCGCCACGACCAGCTTGGGTGAAAGGATCAGGGCCCTGGCCAGCCCCACCCGCTGCCGCTGCCCGCCGGACAGCTCGTGCGGGTAGCGCTTGCGCATCTCCTGGCGCAGCCCGACCTTCTCCAGCATGGCCGCCACGCGCCCGGCCGTCTCGCGCCGGTCGCTCACCTTGTGCCGCAGCAGCGGCTCGCCGACGATCTGCTCGATCGTGAAGCGCGGGTTGAGCGAGGAGAACGGGTCCTGGAAGACCATGTGGACCTCGCGGCGCAGCGGCCGCATGGCCCTTCGCGACAGGTGGGTGATGTCGGTGCCGTTCAGCTCGATCGAGCCCGAGGTGGGCTCGGTCAGCCGCAGCACGCACTTGCCGACCGTGGACTTGCCGCTGCCCGACTCGCCGACCAGGCCGAGCACCTCGCCCTGGCCGATCTCCAGCGACAGGCCGTCCACGGCGCGTACCGGGCCGTAGTGCTTGACGAGGTTGTCGATCCGCAGGATCACTTGCCGCCTCCCGGGTGGAAACAGGCCGCCAGGTGGCGGTCGGCCTGGCGTTCGAGCTGTGGCCTGGACAGGCGGCAGTCGTCCTGGGCGCGCGGGCAGCGGTCCTGGAAGGCGCACTCGTCGGGGTCCGACATCGGCGAGGGCACCATGCCGGGGATCTCCGCCAGCCGCCCGTTCACCGCCGCCGACGGCAGCGCCTTCATCAGCCCCAGCGTGTACGGGTGCCGCGGCTCGGCGAAGAGCTGCGCCACCGGGGCCTGCTCGACCGCGCGGCCGGCGTACATGACCACGGCGCGGTCGGCGATGTCGGCCACCACGCCCAGGTCGTGCGTGATGAGGATGATCGCGGTGCCCAGCCGGTCCCGCAGGTCGCGGAAGACGTCCAGCACCCCGGCCTGGATCGTCACGTCGAGCGCCGTGGTGGGCTCGTCGGCGATCAGCACCCGCGGCGAGCAGGCCACCGCGATGGCGATCATCACCCGTTGCCGCATGCCGCCGGAGAGCTGGTGCGGATACTCCTTCATCCTGCGTCCGGGGGCCGGGATGCCGACCAGCTCCAGCAGCTCCTCCGCCCGCCTGGCGGCGGCCTGCCGGGACAGGCCCTCGTGCCGGCGCAGCACCTCGGCGATCTGGTAGCCGACGGTGAACGACGGGTTCAGCGAGGTCATCGGCTCCTGGAAGACGACCGAGACCGTCTTGCCGCGCACGCGCCGCAGCTCCGACTCGGGCAGCGTGGTCAGCTCGCGGCCGTCCAGCTTGATCGAGCCGCTCAGCTCGGTCGTGTCGGGCGGCAGCAGCCTCGGCACCGACATCGCGGTGACCGACTTGCCGCAGCCCGACTCGCCGCACAGCGCGAGGATCTCGCCCTCGTCCAGGGTGAGCGAGATGTCCCTGACCGCCTGGACGAGCCCGTCCTCGGTCCTGAAACCGACGCGGAGGTCGGTGATCTCCAGCAGGCTCATCGGGCGCTCCTCGGATCCAGTACGTCGCGCAGCCCGTCGCCGAGCAGGTTGAAGCCCAGCGTGGCCAGCGCGATCATCAGCCCCGGCCAGATCGCCAGCCAGGGCGCGTCGCTCAGGTACTGCTGCGCGGTCGTCAGCATCACGCCCCACGACGGGGTCGGCGGCTGCACGCCCAGGCCCAGGAACGACAGCGTGGACTCGCCGATGATCGCCGCCGGGATCGCCACCGTGGCCTGCACGATGAGGGGGCTGGCGCAGTTCGGCAGCACGTACCTGAAGATGATGTGCCCGTCGCCCGCGCCGTCGGCGATGGCCGCGGCCACGTAGTCCATCTCCCTGACCGCCAGCACCTCGCCGCGGGTGATCCGGATGACGGCGGGCAGCTGCGCGAATCCCAGCGCCAGCACCACGCCCTTCAGCGACGGCCCGATGATCGCCGCCAGGCCGACCGCGAACACCAGGAACGGGAAGGCCAGCGTCACGTCCACCAGCCGCATCACGATCGGGTCCAGCCAGCGCCGGTAGAACCCGGCGACCAGCCCGATCGGGATGCCGATGACCATCGCCAGCAGCGTGGACAGCACGCCCGCCTGCAGCGAGACCTGGGCGCCGTGCGCGATCCTGGCCAGGGCGTCCCGGCCGAGGTCGTCGGTGCCCATCGGGTGCGCGCCCGACGGGGGAGCGAGGGTGGCCATGTAGTCCTGCGCGGCCGGGTCGCCGGTGACCAGGGGCCCTACCAGCGCCAGCAGCACGAACGCGACCACCAGCACGAGACCGGCCATCGGCATGGGCCTGCGCCGGAAGCGCCGCCACAGCCGCGTCCGGCTCATCACCTCAGTCATGGCCGCCTCCCGAGAGCCGGATCCGCGGGTTGAGGAAGGCGTAGGCGATGTCGACCAGCAGGTTGACCACCACGTAGCCGACGACCGTGACCAGCACGACCGCCTGGATGACGGGATAGTTCCTGGTCAGGACCGCGTCCACGGTGAGCTTGCCGAAGCCGGGGATGACGAAGATCTGCTCGGTCACCACGGCCCCGCTGATCAGCGCGCCGAGCTGCAGGCCCAGCACGGTCACCACCGTCGTCAGGCTGTTGCGCAGCGCGTGCGCGCCGACGACCTTGACCTCCGGCAGGCCCTTCGACCTGGCGGTCCTGACATAGTCGGCCGACAGCGCGCCCAGCATCGCCGAGCGGGTCTGCCGCATGAGGATCGCCGCGAAACCGGTGCCGAGCACGAGCGCGGGCAGGATCATGCGCTGCAGGTTCTGGCCGGGGTCCTCGGTGAAGGGGACGTAGCCGGAGGCGGGCAGGACCCGCCAGGTCACCGCGAACAGCAGGATGCCGAGCAGGCCCAGCCAGAAGTGCGGCACCGACAGCCCGGCCAGGCCGAAGCCGGTGGCCACGTAGTCGGCGAACCTGCCGCGGCGCACGGCCGCGACGATGCCCGCGCCCACGCCGACGACGATCGCGACCAGCATGGCCAGCGCCGACAGCTCCAGCGTCACGGGGATCCGCTCGGCCAGGATGTCGATCACCGGGAGCTGGTCCTGCGTCGAGCGGCCGAAGTTGCCGGTGACGGTCTGGGCGACGTAGTCCACGTACTGCGCGGGCAGCGGCTTGTCCAGGCCGAACTCGTGCCGGATGGCCTCGATCGCGGCGGGCGAGGCCTCCTGGCCCGCCATGACCGTGGCCGGGTCTCCCGGCAACGCCCTGATCCCCAGGAAGATCAGGACGCTGGACAGGAAGAGCACGATCACCGCCGACCCGCAGCGCCGGAGGATGAACCAGAGCATTACGCGGCGAACCCGGCGGTGACGAAGCGCGGCAGGCCGTCCTTGAAGTACTGGACGCCGGCGACCGTCTTGTGCATGCCGAGGTAGTACTTGTTGTGGTACAGGTACACCACGCCCCGCAGCTCGGCGGCCTTCTTCATGGCGGCCCCGTACAGCTCGGCGCGCTTGGCCGGGTCGGTCTCGGCGGCGGCCTGCTTGATCGGGTCGTCAATGCCCGGGTCGGACATGCCGGCGTAGTTGTTGCTGCCCTGCGTCGTGACCAGGTTCGTCAGGTTGCCGTCGGCGTCCACCCGGCCCGACCAGCCGCTCAGCAGGGTGTCGAACTTGCCGGCCTTGCCCTGCTCCAGCACGCTGACGAACTCGGCCGTCTGCACGCTCACGTTGAAGCCGGCCTCCTTGACCATCGACTGGATGACCTGCGCCAGGCGCTGGTTGACGGCGTCGTTCGGGGTGGCCATGGAGACCGGGATCGGCGTCGGCACGCCGGATGCCTGCACGAGCTGCTTGGCCTTGGCCAGGTCACGCTTCGGGCAGGTCAGATCCTTCGGCCGGAACGGGCTGTCGGTCGGCACCGGGTAGCAGTCGACCTCGTGCAGGCCGTTGTATACGGTCTTGTTGATCGCGTCCCGGTCGAGCGCCAGCTCGAACGCCTCACGCAGCTGCGGGCTCTTGCCCAGCGCCGTGTCCACCGGGCCCGGCTTCTTGGTCGAGCCGTTCGCGTTGCCGATGTTGATCTGGAAGCCGTAGTAACCCAGCCCGCCACCGGAGACCACGGTCAGGTTGGGGTCGTCCTGCACGCCCTTGACGGTGTTGGTGGCGAGCTGGTCGCCCACCTGCACGTCGCCGGACTTGAGGTTCGCGGCCCGCACGTTGGGGTCGACGATGATTTTGTATACGAGCTTGTCCAGCTTGACCTTGGCCGCGTCGTAGTAGTCCGGCGCCTTCTCCAGGGAGATCTGGCTGCCGGACGTCCGGCTCGCGAACTTGAACGGCCCCACGCACACCGGGCTGGCACCGAAGTTGTCGCCTTCGGCGTCCAGGGCCTTCGGCGACATGATCATTCCGGCGCGGTCCGCGAGCTGCGCGGTCAGCGGCGTGAACGCCTGCGTCAGCGTGAGCTTCACCGTCGCGGGGTCGACGACCTCCACCTTGGAGACCGCCGCCAGGTCGGCCTGGCGGGCCGACTTCTCCCACGTGCGGTGGCGGTCCAGCGACTTCTTCACCGCGTCGGCGTCGAACGCCGTGCCGTCGTTGAACTTCACGCCTTCGCGCAGCTTGATCGTCACCTCCTTGCCGTCGCCGGACAGCTCGGGCAGGGCCGAGGCGAGCTGCGGCACCAGGGCGGAGGAGGCGTCGATGTCGTAGAGCTTCTCGCACATGTTCGCGAACACCTCGCGGCCCACCAGCGTGGTCGAGATGCTCGGGTCCAGCGCGTCGGGGTCGGCGTTGAGCGCGATGTTGAGCGTGCCGCCGCTCTTGACCGCCCGGTGGTCGGCCGAGGCGCTGGCTATGGAACTAGGTGCCGCGGGTGTGGTGCTCGATCCGCCGCCGCCGCAAGCCGTCAGGGCGAGGGGGAGTGTCACGAGCGCCGCGACGACCTTGGGTGACGGTCGCATGGGGGCCTCCGTTGAAAACGTTTAGGAGACTGTATACAAGATCTGACATTTCAGGGATGTTTCGTGACCCTATGTCGTTATCTGAGTGTTTCCTAATCGTTTGCCGGTTTTGGCGCGCGGGTCGAGGCCAGGAACGACCGCCGGGCCGCCGCGACGTGCGCGACCGCCCTGGCCTGCGCCTCGTCCTCGTCACCCGCCTCGATCGCCTCGAACAGGCTCAGGTGCTCCTGCCAGGAGTGCGGGGCCCGGACGGCGGCCGTCTGACTGAAGATCCACTGTGCTCGCTGGAGCATCGGCTTCATCATCAGGGCGAGGTACGAGTTGCCCGCGGCCTCGCCGACCGCCAGGTGGAAGGCGGTGTTCAGATCGGCCACCTCCTCCAGGCGCCCGCTCTCCACCGCCTCCTTGGCCTGATCGAGCACCTGCCGCAGCCTGGTGCTCGTGTCCGGGCCTGGGTCCGCCCCCGGCCTTGAGCCCGAGGTTGGTCCTGACCTTGACCTGGATCCCGACCTTGACCCCGACCGCGAGCTCGGGGTCGAAGTCGGCCCGGAGCCCGAAGCGGAGTCCAAGCTCGAAGCGGAGCCCAAGCCCGACGCGCAGTCCAAGCCCGACGCGGAGTCCAAGCCCGCGGCCAAGGCCAAGCCGCGCTTGCGCGCCGCCAGCCGCGCCGCCAGCCCTTCGACGGCCATCCGCACGTCGAACAGCTCCTCACCCTCCTCCGCCGACAACCGGGCGACCGTGGCGCCGATGCGGGGGACGACCTGGATGAAGCCCTCGGCGGCCAGCACCCTGATGGACTCGCGAACGGGATTGCGGGAGACGCCGAGCGCGGCGGCCAGCCGATCCTCGACCAGCCGCTCGCCCTGAGCGAGCTCGCCGGTGAGAATGCGGCGGCGCAGCTCCGCGGTGACCTCGTCGCGCAAGGTCTGATGGCTGGCGCCCAGCGTCATATCACTCATAGGGGGATCAATCGTATACAAAAACTCCGTACCCCAACCCGTCACCCACCCCACGACCGGCCACGTCTGGTGTCAGGCGGCAGGCGCATCCCCCGGGGCGTCAGGCGCGCAGGCGCAACCCCCGGGGCGTCAGGCGCGCAGGCGCAACCCCCGGGGGGTCGGGTGGAAGCCGGCCGCCTCCAGGGCCGCCGCCAGGGGTGAGTCGACGATGGAGCCGCCGTCGGCCCGTTCGACCGTCAGCTTGCCCAGCGCCCCGTCACGTACGGCCAGGGCCAGCGCGTCCACCGCCGGCTGCAGCCGGTCGCCATCGGTGAACGACAGCAGCGTCTTGCCGCCACGTTCCACGTAGAGCACCAGATGCCCGTCCACCAGCACGACGAGCGCGCCCGCCTTCCTGCCCGGCTTGTGCCCGACATCGCCGGGACGCTGCGGCCAGGGAAGCGCCGCACCGTACGGACTGGCCGGATCCGCCGACGCCAGCACCACGGCCCGCCGCCCGCCCTCGGACCGCCCAGCCCCCGGCCGCCCTCCACCGACGCCCCACCGACCACCACGCGCCCCACCGAACGCCGCCCCACCAGCCATCCCGCCGGGCGCCTGACCAGCCGTTCCACCGACCATCCCACCGGTCGGCTCCCTGGCCGTCCCGCCGGGCGCCTGACCAGTCATCCCACCGGCCATTCCACCGGCCGGCGCCTCGGTCATCCCACTGGGCGTCTCACCCGCCACCTCACCAGCCCCTCGGCCGACCGCCCCGCTGGTCCACCCGCCGGTGGGCCCGTTCGTGGCCCCATCGGAAGCACCATCAGCCCACACATCACCCATCCCGCCGGGTGGGGAGCCCGGGGCGATGCCGGGTGCCATGGCACGCATGCGGTCCACCGCCCCCGGCAGCGCGAACTGCGCGCCGCCGAGCCCCTCGACGAAGTACCCCCTGCGGCACCGCCCGCTCTCCTCGTACGCCCGCAGCACCTGGTAAACAGGCGTGAACCCGCCGGGCAGCCGCTCCGACGTCACCGCCCCCCGCGTCACCACGCCGTGCCGTTCGAGCAGCACCTCGGCCTGGGCGTGGGCGCGGCGCTGGGTGTCGCCGACCGCATCGCCGCCTGCCAGGACGTGCCGCCCGACCTGCGCGGGGCCTCACTCGGGCTGGGCTGGTCACTGCGCGGCGCCGCCACCGTGGATCCCGCGCGTGCGGTACGCGGCGCGTTCGTGCCCGCGTCGGCCGGCGACTGGCTGGCCGGGCTGTTCGCGCTCGCCCGGGAGGAGGTCCTGCACACCGGCGGCATGCTGGAGCTGCTCGACGAGCTGGTCGCGGCGATGAGCGACCATGACTTCCTGGTGGCCCTGCCGGCGCTGCGCCAGGCGTTCGGCTACTTCCCGCCGCGCGAGCGGCACCTCATCGCCACCCGCCTGGTCGAGGTGCGCTCCGGCGCGTCCGCGTGGGACCTGATGCGGCTGGAGGCGGCGCCGGAGCTGGTGGCCGCCGGCATGGCACTGGACGAACGCGTCGACGCGGCGCTGCGCCGGGAAGGACTGACATGACCGACCCCACCCTCGTACGGTGGCGGCTGCTGCTCGGCGAGGCCCGCGACGCCTGCCTCGGCGGCGGGCAGCTCGGCGCGGAGGCCGCCGGCCGCGACGCCGCCATGGACTGGCTGTACGGCCGCGACGAGGACCTGCGCAGGCGCGGCGTACGGCGGCAGGCGGGGAACGACCCGTCGAGCCTGACCACCTTCGACTGGCTCGACGACATCACCCGCCTGTTCCCCAAGGAGACCATCGAACGCCTGCAACGCGACGCCGTCGAACGCTACGAGATCCACGACCTCGTCACCGACCCCGACGTGCTCGCCCGCATCGAGCCCAACCCCGCGCTGCTCAAGGCGGTCCTGCACACCAAACACCTGATGAACCCGCAGGTGCTGCGGCTGGCCAGGCGCATCGTGGAGCAGGTCGTACGGGAGCTCATGGACAAGCTCGCCACCGAGGTGCGCACCGCCTTCTCCGGCACCAAGGTACGGCGGCCGGGCCGGCTGCGGCTGGCACGCAACTTCGACATGGCCAGGACCCTGCGCGCCAACCTCGGCCGCTACCAGCCCGACACCGGCAAGGTCGTGATCGAGACCCCGCTGTTCTTCTCCCGCACCCGCCGCCACCTCGAACAGTGGCAGGTGATCCTGCTCGTCGACCAGTCCGGCTCGATGACCGAATCGGTGATCCACTCGGCGGTCACCGCGGCCTGCCTTTGGGGCCTGCCCGGCGTGCGCACCCACCTGGTCGCCTTCGACACCGACGTGGTGGACCTGACCTCCGACGTGGACGATCCCGTCGAACTGCTGATGAAGGTCCAGCTCGGTGGCGGCACCGACATCGCCCGCGCGGCGGCGTACGGGGCCGGGCTCGTGGACCAGCCGCGGCGGGCCATCGTCGTGCTGATCTCCGACTTCTACGAGGGCGGCGATCCCCACCGGCTGGTACGCATCGTGCGCGACCTGGTCGAGCAGGGCAGCAAGGTCCTCGGCCTGGCCGCCCTCGACGAGCAGGCCAACCCGGCCTACGACCGGGAGCTCGGGCAGCGCCTGGCCGACGCCGGGGCTTACGTGGGCGCGATGACGCCCGGTGAGCTGGCGTCCTTCGTCGCGGAGCACGTGGGCCGATGAGAACGGATCTGCTCGGGCTCACCACGGACGCGCTCGCCGCGCTCACCAATCGCGGGCTGGTCAAGCGGGCCGGGAAGGAGGCGGCGCCGGAGGTGCGTACCGACGCTGACGGGACTGTGCACGGCGACTTCGTGGGCGGGCCGAGCGCGAGTCTGCCGGTCGGGGGGCTCGACGTGGCTCGGTGCACGTGTGGTGCGGCCGGGGTGTGCCGGCATGTTGTGGGGGTGGTGCTCGCGTACCAGCGCCGGCACGCCGCACCCGCCGCCGCACCCGCCGATGCACCCGCCACCGAACCCTCCGATGCACCCGTCGCCGGACCCGCCACAGGACCCGCCACCGAACCCGTCGCTGAGACCGCCGATGGGCCGTCCGTCGAGCCGGAGCCCTCCGCCTGGTCGCCGGGGCAGGTGAGCGACGGCGAGCTGACCGCCAGGATCGGCGCCCGCCTGATGGCCGCCGCCCGCCGTACCGAAAAATCCGGATATACCGCCCGGGTGCGCCGCGCCACCGCCGCCGATCCCGCGCCGCAGGTCGAGCTGGCCACCGCGACCGTGCGATTCCTGATCCCCGGCGACCTCGGCTTCGTCCACACCGACGCCGTCGCGGGCACCCGCGACGACGTCATCGCCCTCGCCGTGTGGGCGTTCCGGGTGGCCGACGAGCTGCATCCCGGAAGGCAGGAGGTACGGGTCGACGTCGGCGGCGAGGCCGCGACCGGTGCCGGATCCGGGCTGGAGCGGGCCCTGGGGCTGGCCGGCACGGTCCTGCGCGAGGGCGCGGCGCACCTCGGTCAGGGATTCGACGCCACCATCGCCGACGTACAGCGTCATCTGGACGCCGCCGGATCGCGCTGGCCGCTGCTGGCCGTCGGCGACCTCGCCGAGCAACTGGCCGCCTACCGCGACCGCGGCGCCCACTACCGTCCCGAGCTGCTCGCGAGCCACCTCGCCGAGCTGCACGCCCGGCACCGCGCCGTGACCCGCCCCGACGCGACCCTCCGCAGCAGCGTGCTGGGCACCGCCGAGGCCGCCGAGACCCCGTTGCGCCGGGCCCGGCTGGAGAGCCTCGGCTGCCGGATCCGCGGCCTCGGGGGCCGGCGGATCGCCGAGCTCTACCTGGCCCACAGCGACAGTGCGATGGTCCTGGTGCTGCGCCGCGAATGGGACGGCGACGACGACGGCGCCGCGCTGGCCCGGCGCCGCGTCGCCGGCTCCACGCTGGCCGCCCTGGCCACCGGCAACCTCGTCACGGAATCCGCGGTCCGCAGCGCCAGCCGTACGGTGCGGCTGGCCACCGGGCGGATCTCCAAGACGACGGTCGGCCCGTCGCGCGGCGACTGGGGTGAGCTCTCGCCGTCCCTGGTGGTGACCGACTTCGCCGCGCTCGGCCGCGAGCTCGACGCCCTCCCGCTGCGGCCCGTCCGCCCGCGCGTCGAGGCGGAGCTGGTCCGCGTGGCCGCCGTCTCCGAGGTGGTGGCCATCACCTATGTCCCCGGCGACCAGCGCCTCGACGCCATCATCGCCGACCAGGCGGGCAACACCGCCACCGTCACCGCCACCCACACCACCGCCGCCCCCGGCCGCCTCGACGCGCTGGCCTCCGTGCTCGCGGGGGAGGAAGGCGAGCTGCGTTACGTCAGCGGCGTGGCCGGCCGGACCGCGGGCGGTGTCGTCATCGACCCCGTCGGCCTGGTCGCCGGCGATCGGGTCGTCGTACCCGATCTGCGACCCGCCGCAGGCAGTGGCCCGCTCGCGGTCGCCGAGGATCAGCACGACCCGCTGACCGCCGTACTGATCGACACCCGCGCGCTGCTCGCGGAGGCGGCCCACCACGGCCTGTCCCACCTGCCGCCGACCTACGCCGCCCGCCTCGACACCGCCGCGCGACGGCTGACCACGCTCGGGCTCCTCCGCGTCGCCCAGGCCGTCACGGCGTTCGCGACGGCACGGTCCCAGGACTCGGGCGAGGCGGCCGAGCGCACCTGGATCGACGCCTACCTGCGCGTGGAGGTGGCCCTGGACCTGGCCTGACCGACGTCGCCCCCCGCCCCTGACCGACGTCGATCCAAGCGCGGTCAGCGCTTGTTCACCTCCACCCGGAGTATCCGGTCGTCGCCCGGGCGCGGGTCGGTGCCGCCCCAGGTCGCGCGGTCGGTGTTCGACGTGACCAGCCACAGCGCCCCGTCGGGGGCCACTTCGACGGTACGGATCCGGCCGTAGTCGCCGGCGAAGTGGCCGATGGGGGCGCCCGCCGCGGCGCCGCCCGCGACGGGAAGCTGCCAGAGCCGCTGCCCGCCCAGGGCGCCGATCCACAGCGACCCCTCGGCGTACGCGAGGCCGGACGGGCTGGCCTCGTCCGGGTGGATCGTGGCGATCGGCGGCTCGCCTGTCGAGCCGGCGGTCCCCTCGGTGTCCGGCCAGCCGTAGTCCGCGCCCGCGCGCAGGACGTTGACCTCGTCCCACGTCCGGTGGCCGAGCTCCGACGCGTACGCGGTGCCGTCGGGGCCGAACGCGATGCCCTGGACGTTGCGGTGACCGCTGGAGTAGATCGCCGACGACCCCGGATTGTCCTCGGGGACGGAGCCGTCCACCGCGATGCGCAGGATCTTGCCGTTGAGCGAGCCGGGAGTGGCGGCGTTCTCGGGCTCGAAGGCGTCACCCGTGCCGATCCACAGGTGCCCGTCCGGCCCGACGGCGATGCGACCGCCGTGGTGCCGGTCGGCGGTCTGGATGCCGTCGAGCAGCACCCGGCCGACGGTGAGGGAGCCGTAGTCGGCGGCGATGGTGAGCGCGACGATGCGGTTCC
This sequence comes from Nonomuraea maheshkhaliensis, assembly GCF_039529435.1. Lineage (NCBI taxonomy): Bacteria > Bacillati > Actinomycetota > Actinomycetes > Streptosporangiales > Streptosporangiaceae > Nonomuraea > Nonomuraea maheshkhaliensis. The sequence continues at coordinate 49,776 of NZ_BAAAMU010000053.1, read as the reverse complement.
CGTCCCGCCCGGAGACGGAGGCGAAGACGGTACGGTCGGCCGCGAACTCCGGGGAGGCGGCGATGCCGAGCAGGCCGCCCTCCGAGCTCACGTGCACGCCGGGGACGACACCGACCGTTCGCGGGGTGCCGCCCTGGGCGGGGATCCGTACTATCTCGCCGGAGATGCGCTCGGAGACGAGCGCCGAGCCGTCGGGGAGGAACGTGAGCCCCCAGGGTGCCTCCAGCTCCGTCACGAGCTCGACCGGCTCCCCGAGGGTCGCCACCGCGCCGGCGCTCGGGGTGACCGCGCCGGTGTTCGGAGTGGCAGCGCCCGGGCTCGAGGTGACCGGCCGTGATGGTGCCGCCTGCGGCTCGCCCGTCGGCGCCGAGCATCCGCCGAGCGCGAGGGCGGCCGATGCCAGGACCGCCGTGGCCGCCGAGGCCGCGGTCCGCCGTAACGTGCGGTCGTGGCCGCTCATCGCTTGAGCTCCAGCGTCTCCCCGAAACCGAGCCGCCTTACGAACGCCTCCCGCGTCAGATCGCTGAACGCCATGACGTGATCGACCCCGGCACGGGCGGCGTCCACCACGGACCGGAACGGCTTGTCCCCGGCGGGCAGGGCGAGGATGCGCCGGATCTCCTCCGCCACGTCCCGCGGATCGGCGGTCGTCCCCGGCGCGAAGAGCTGCTCGTGCGCCTCGTGGGTCCGTTCGACCAGCGGGTCGAGTACGGCGTACTGCGCGCTCACGCGCTCGTCCGTGGCCCTGGAGGCGTTCGCGAAGTGCCGCGTGCCCTGCGTGATCGCGCCGGGCATCACGATCGAGGTCTCGATGCCGAACTGCGAGACCTCGTACGACGTCACCACGGCGAGCGCGTCGAACGCCGCCTTCGAGGCCACGTACGGCCCGAGGAAGGGCGGGGTGGTCACGAGGATGGTGCTGCCGACGTAGACCAGCGTTCCGGAACGGTTCTGACGGAGGTACGGCAGCACCGCCCGGTTGACCCGGTGTGCCCCGATCGTGTTGACGTCGAGCAGCCGGGCGAGGTCGTCGTCGGTGAACGCCTCGACGTAGCCGAGGTAGAGGTGCCCGGCGTTGTGCACGACGGCGTCCAGGCCGCCCGCGTCCGCGAGGATGTGCCGTACGGCATCCTCGGCCGAGTCCTGCGACGTCACGTCGAGCGCGACGACCCGCAGGTCCGCGCCGGTGGCGCGGGCGAGGGCGGCGAGCTCGGACGCGGCGGCGGCATCGCGGCCCTCGGGGTCGCGCATCGTGGCGTAGACGGTGTGCCCCGCCGCGGCGAGAGTCTCGGCCGTCAGGCGACCGATGCCGGTGGCCGCGCCGGTGATCATGACGATGGACATGTCCGGTTCCCCTTTCACGCTGCTCCGCCGTTGGCGTACAGGACCTGGCCGTTGACCCAGCGCGCGGGCCCGGCGAGGAAGGCGACGACCTCGGCGATGTCCTCCGGGGTGCCGAGCCGCTCCATCGGGTTCAGCGCGGCGATCCGGTCGATGGTCTCCTGGCTCTTGCCCTCGAAGAACAGCGGCGTCGCGGTCGGTCCTGGCGCCACGGCGTTGACCGTGATGTCCCGTCCGCGCAGTTCGCGGGCGAGGATCAGGGTCAGTGCCTCCGCGGCACCCTTGGACGCGGCGTAGGCGCCGTAGCCCGGCTGCTGCAGCCGGGTGACCGAGGTGGAGATGTTGATGATCGCTCCCCCGGCGCGCAGGCGCCGGGCGGCGAGCTGGTCGACGACGAATGTCCCGCGCACGTTGGTGCGCTGGACGCGGTCGAAGGCGTCGAGGTCCATGTTCGCGACGGGCGAGAGCGGCATGATGCCCGCGGTGTGGACGAGGACGTCGAGCCCGCCGAACTCGCGTTCCGCGACGTCGAACACGGCCTCCATCGCCGTCTCGTCCGCCACGTCCCCGGCCGCGACGGCGGCGCGACCCCCTGCGCGCGTCACCGCCCGCGCCACTTCCTCGGCGCGGTCCTTGCCGCCCCCGTAGTGCACGACGACGGAGAAGCCGTCGGCGGCCAGGCGTTCAGCGCTCGCCCTGCCGATTCCGCCGGACCCGCCGGTGACGAGTGCGACGCGTGCTGCGTTGTTCGCCATGTCAGAGCCTCCGCTAGGATATGAACAAGTCGTCCACATAAGACGGTAGCACCGAAATGAACAACTCGTCCATAAAAAGGGGTGGCGATGTCCGAGGAGACTGCCCAGCGGCGCGGCCGGGGCCGCCGCCCGGCCGCGGAGGTGCGCGCCGCGGTGCTCGCGGCGGCCGGCCGCATCCTGCTGGAGGACGGCATGCAGGCGGTGACGTTCGACCGGGTCGCGATGGAGGCGGGTTCGAGCAAGACGACCCTGTACAAGTGGTGGTCGTCGCCGGGCGTGCTCGCGGCCGAGGCGTACTTCGCCCAGAGCCGTCGGGTGCTGGAGTTCCCCGACACGGGAGACGTACGCGCCGATCTGATCACCCAGCTCAAGGCGTTCGTCCGCTGGCTGAAGGAGGAAGGCGCGGAGAAGCCCGTCAGCGAACTGCTCGGGGCGGCACAGCTGGACGCGAGCCTCGCGCGCGCCTGGTCGGAGAGCTACGCGCTGCCCCGGCGCGAACTCGCCCGGGAACGCCTGCGTGTGGCCGTGCGGCAGGGGCAACTGCGCGAGGACGCGGACCTCGACATCATCGTGGACCAGTTGTGGGGGGCCTGCTATCACCGGCTGCTCGTGCTGCGGGTGCCCTTCGACGAATCACTCGCCGAACGCCTGGTCGACCAGGCGTTGTACGGCTCGGCCAAGCACGGCCGGTGAGCCGGCCGCAACCTGACGCCGCTGATGACCGGAGCTCAATGCGGCATCGACCGGGCGTACCGCGCCGTGAGTTCCGCCCATCGCCCGGTGGCGCCGTCCTCGGGCAACCGGGTGGAAGGCCCGCTCACCTGCACATCCCGCCAGCCGTCACCGCCCGGCCGGGCCGGCTCGGCGCCGGCTCGCTGGACGAGCACCAGCGCCGTGGCGATGAAGCCCTCCATGAGGGCGTGCAGGATCGGATGGTTCGAACGCTCGTAGCGGTGAACCAGGGCGCTGACGAAGGCGGTGAAAACCTCCAGGTCGATCTGACATTCGTCGTCCCGCATCGGCCCGAGCCCCGTCGGCAGGCCCACCTCGGGTGCGAGGGCGTGGGCGGATCGCAGGAACAGCGCCGAGACCCCGTTCGAGGGGTTCCACAGCACGTGCTCACCGACCTGGTAGTACTGGCTCACCGCACCTCCGCGCCTACGCGTTCTCGGCCGAGAGGCACGCGAAGCATCATCACACAGCGCTATGAAGATCTTTCGACTTCCCCCAGCCCAACGTCCGACCCGCCTGGTCTCTCCTTGCCGGCGTCAGCCTGCCAGTCGGGCGAGAGCCAGGGTGTGCGCCTGGTCGAGGGACTTCGCGGCAAAACAAGGGACGTCCGGCCGCACGCCGAGGCCCTCCCAGTTGGTGCCTGAGACGGGGTTGATCGCGCGGCCGGTGGGGACGGTGGCCTCCAGGTGGGGGTGCACGGTCCAGCCCTTGCACGGGTGCGCGCCGCCGCGGGTGGTCTCGCCGACGACCACGGCGCGGCCGAGTTGCTGCAGGTCGTAGGCCAGTTCCTCGGCGGCGGAGAAGGTGTTGTCGCTGGTCAGCACGTTACAACGGTTTGCTGCCGCCGAAACGCGCGCCGGGGACGTGCGGCAGGCTCCAGGACTGCTCGGTGCGCTCACCGCTGCGCCAGTACATGGTGTTGAGGTGGGTGCGCTCGTCCAGGAGGTAACTGCAGACGAAGGCGACGGTGTCCGGGTCGCCGCCCCGGTTGCCCCGCAGGTCCACGATCAGCGCCTGGGCGCGCGAGGCCAAGGTGAGCGCGGCGGCCAGTGGTTCGGCGGCCTTCGGCGGCCCAGTCCAGCGGAAACAGCATCGGCGCCAGCTTTACCACGGCGACCCCGCCGTCGAGCAGCTCCACCCGGGGCGCGCCTCCCAGCGAGGTTTCGAAGTCCCGGCGGATGGGCTCCAAGGTCGCCGCGCCCTCTCCGGGGGACACCGGGTCGGCGTGGTGCTTCAGCCTCAGGTGTTTGTCGTCGTTGATGGACTGCAGGTCCGCGGTGACCAGACGGGCGAGCTCAGCAGCACTGTCAACGTCGTAGGCACCCTCGGCGAGGCGTCGTCGCAGCAGGTCGGCGAGCTGTTCGGCTATCTCGGGGAGCTTGCGCCGAATGCGGCCGGCCGGTGGCGACTCGCATCGACGACTGCGGGTTCTGGCAGGTGGTGTGGCTGGAGCCGAACGCCGTGCGGCCCGTCGCCGTGGCCGGGCCCGTTCCGCGGGTGATGGGGTGGGAGGAACCGCCGAGTACGCCGCCCGTCGGTCAGCGGGGTTACTGGAGCCCGCAGTGAAAGGCCGCCGTGGCGGTGGCATTGGCGCATCTGCTGGTGGTCTCGGGTGGTGAACGGGTCACCGTCCCTGATGGGCCCGTGGCCGAGGTGTTCCGGCGGGCGATCGATGGTCTCCCCCCCCCCCCCGCGGGGCCGCCGGAACGGCGCCTTGGCCTGGCCGGGCCCGGCTTGAGCGCGACCGCGGAGATCGCCCTGGTGCCGCGGCATCCGCAGACCGGTGAGGTGTGGCCGGGTGGCGGCGCGGGCGCGGTGGTGCCGCTGGCCGCGGACGTGTGGACCTCTGGCAGAGGTCAAACCGCCCAGGTCTGCGGGTCGCCGGGTCACCGCCTGTTCTCGCCGTGGACGAGGTAGTGCTGGGTGCGGTGGCGGAGATGGTCGCCGTTCTCCTGGCTCAGCCGCGCGGTCACATGTCCGCGATGAGCTTGTCCACTCGCTCGTCCACGCTCCGGAACGGGTCCTTGCACAGGACGGTCCGCTGCGCCTGGTCGTTCAGCTTCAGATGCACCCAGTCCACGGTGAAGTCGCGCCGCTTCTCCTGCGCCTTGCGGATGAACTCGCCGCGCAGCCGCGCCCGGGTCGTCTGCGGCGGCACCGACTTCGCCTCGAAGATCTTGATGTCGGCGGCCACCCGCTCCACGGCCCCGCGCCGCTGCAGCAGGTAGAACAGCCCTCGCGTGCGGTGCACGTCGTGGTAGGCCAGGTCGAGCTGAGCCACCCGTGGGGACGACAGCGCCAGGCCGTACTTCTCGCGGTAACGCTCGATCAGCTGGTGCTTGATCACCCAGTCGATCTCGCGGGACACCAGGCTCAGGTCCCCGGTCTCCACCGCGCGCAGCGTGCGTTCCCACAGGTCCAGCACCCGGTGGGTGGTCGGGTCGCCGCCGTGCCGGTCCACGAAGTCGATCGCCTTGCTCAGGTAGTCCTGCTGGATCTCCAGCGCCGACGCCTCGCGCCCGTTCGCCAGCCGGATCCGCCGCCGGCCGGTCAGGTCGTGGGAGACCTCGCGGATCGCCCGGATCGGGTTCTCCAGGCTCAGGTCGCGCAGCGCCACTCCGGCCTCGACCATGCGCAGCACCAGGTCGGTCGCGCCGACCTTGAGCAACATCGTGGCCTCGCTCATGTTCGCGTCGCCGACGATCACGTGCAGGCGGCGGAACCGCTCGGCGTCGCCGTGCGGCTCGTCCCGGGTGTTGATGATCGGCCGCGAACGCGTCGTCGCCGACGACACGCTCTCCCAGATGTGCTCGGCGCGCTGCGACACGCAGTAGACGGCGCCGCGCGGGGTCTGCAGCACCTTGCCGGCCCCGCAGATGAGCTGCCGGGTGACCAGGAACGGGATCAGCACCTCGGCCAGCGCCCCGAACTCGCCGTGCCGGCCCACGCAGTAGTTTTCATGGCAGCCGTAGGAGTTGCCGGCCGAGTCGGTGTTGTTCTTGAACAGGTAGACCTCGCCGGAGATGCCCTCCTCGCGCAGCCGCCGCTCGGCGTCCACGCGCAGGCCCTCCAGGATGCGCTCGCCCGCCTTGTCGTGCGTGACCAGCTCGACCAGGTCGTCGCACTCGGGCGTGGCGTACTCGGGGTGGCTGCCGACGTCCAGGTAGAGGCGGGCGCCGTTGCGCAGGAACACGTTGCTCGACCGGCCCCAGGACACGACTCCCCGGAACAGGTAACGGGCCACCTCGTCCGGGGAGAGCCTGCGCTGGCCCCGGAACGTGCACGTGACACCGTATTCGGTCTCCACGCCATAGATGCGGCGATCCATTACCTCACACTACTCTGCTCCTTTCCGAGGCGACGGTTTCGACGATCTTGATGATGACCGTCCCCCAGCCGGCGCCGCGGAACTCGCTGCCGTCGGACGCGAACTCAGCGAGCGGGCGGCCGGGGCAGCACGGCGAGAGCCGTCGAGGCGATGCCGGTCAGCGTCTCCTCGCTCGCCCCTGCCTTGCCCAGCGCCTCGATGCCGCGCAGTACGGCGAGCACCAGCGCGGCCAGCTCCCCCGGGTCCGCGTCCGCCGCGATGTCGCCGTTGCGCTGGCAGGCCGCGATGTCGTCCGCCAGCAACGTCCGCATCGCCTCGATGGTCACCTGCGCCCGCTTGGCCACCGCCTCGTCGTGTTCGGCCAGCTCGGCGGCGCCCTTGGCCAGCAGGCAGCCACGGCGGGCGGTGTCGGCCGCGGTCGACGCCGCCACCGCGTGCACGTGCGCGGACAACCGCGCGTAGGCGTCCTCGTCACTGCCGCTCAACTGCCGGCTCAAATCGTCGACGGCGGCCCCGCAGAAGTCGTCGAACACGCGGCGGAACAGCTCCTGCTTGCCCCCGAACGCCCCGTAGAGGCTGCCCTTGCCGAGCCCGGTCGCCTCGGCGATGTCGTCCATGCGCGTGGCGGCGTATCCGCCCGCCCAGAACCGCTCCCGAGCGGTGTCCAGCACCCGCTGTTCGTCGAACTTCCTGGGTCGTGCCATGGGCACATCCTAGCCATTCTTGACTGGCTCGTCCATAACGGCTAGCTTTCTGGACGAACGAGTCAAGAACCAGGGATCGGGGCTGTCATGACGGACGTACTAGCAGGCAAAGTAGCGGTGATCACCGGAGCCAACAGCGGCATCGGCCTGGCCATCGCCAAGCGGTTCGCCGCCGAGGGGGCCCAGGTGTTCCTGACCGGCCGCCGCCAGGAACCGCTCGACGCGGCCGTCGCCGAGATCGGCCCGGCCGCCACCGGCGTGCGCGCCGACGTCTCCGTACAGGCCGACCTCGACCACCTCTACTCGGTCGTACGCGAGCGGGCCGGCCGCGTCGACGTGCTCATCGCCAACGCCGGCGGCGCCGTCGCGCAGCGTCTCGGCGAGATCACCGAGGAGGCCGTCGACGCCACCTTCGGCACGAACGTCAAGGGCACGATCTTCACCGTGCAGAAGGCCCTGCCGTTGCTGTCGAAAGGCGCCTCGATCGTCGTGATCGGCTCGACCAACTCCCTGCGCGCCGGACCGGGCCTGGAGATCTACGGCGCGTCGAAGGCGGCGATCCGCAACCTGGTACGCAGCTGGGCACTCAGCGCTCGGGAACGGAACTTCCGGGTCAACGTCCTCAGCCCCGGCCCGACCGAGACCCCGGGCCTGGAGAGCGCCGCGGGCCCGGACTACCAGCAGCTCGCCTCGATCGTGCCGCTCGGCAGAATCGCCCACCCGGACGAGATCGCCACCGTGGCGACGTTCCTCGCCTCGGACGCCTCCAGCTTCGTCAACGGCGCCGAATGGTTCGTCGACGGCGGCCAGGCCCAGGTCTGACCACGCCTTCACCGGCGGGGCCGGGCACGCGGAAGAACCCCGGACACCACGCTGTCCCGGGGCCTTCCACGTGTGGTCGGCAGTGTGGTCAGAAGTGTGGATCGAGGGCGCTGCCCCACGTGTAATTGCCGTCACCGGGTATCCGGAAATTGCATCTGATGGTGTATGCCGCGCCACCGGTCTTGTGAGTGAGATAACTGTCGATCCGGTACCACCCGTCCCAGGGATACCCCGGCCAGATCTGCGAGGTCCATGTATACGTCCCCTCGATGATGGGGCCGGTATAGGTCTCGCACGGAGCACCGACATAGACCTCGGCAGGCGGATTCACGTAGGTGAACCAGCCGTAATCACCTTTGTCTCCCTCCAGCCAGATCTCGCGCCGTACCAGCTCCATGGGCATCGTGCGCACCGCCCATTCCGCCAGCCATTGCGTCTTGACGTTGTAGGCCGTGTCGGCGGCGTACGCCGTGCCGGTCGTGATCGGTGAGGTCATCATCATGACCGCCGCCGTGGCCAGACAGAGCTTCTTCAATGCAGAGCGCATGGAGCCTCGTTCCTGGTCCGAATCTTCATGTCACACCCGAACTGATTAGCACCTTTGTGCTCACCCGTGCCGCTCATCGCATCGCGACTTTCCTCTACTGCGGATGATTACTCGTCGACCGCGACAACCCCAGGACAACAACCGGACATATCGCGGGCATTGCGCGTTCCGTGCGCGCGAAGACCACCCGCAGGCCGGAGCACAGGTGCGGCCGATCGCTGGGCCCGATTGCTGGGCCCGATTGCTGGGCCCGATAGCTGGGCCCGCCGACCCGCTTCGTCCAAGCCCCTGATCTCCGTAAGATGTGTGATCCACGTATCGGATGTGACCAAAGGGGCATAAGTGACCGGCCTTTCCCGCAGAGCCCTCCTAGCGGCGGCACCGGCGACGCTGATCGCAGCGCGACCGGCACAGGCGGCCCCCGCCCCTGTCGTACGCGTGTCAGGAACCGCGCCCACCCAACTGGCGGGTTTCGACAACGTGGTCAAGAAGTTCGTGCTGGACCGCAAGATCAGAGCCGCGCAGCTGGCCGTCATGAAGAACGGCAAGATCCTGCTCGCGCGCGGCTACTGCTTCGACGACTACTCCAGGACGCCGGCCATCCCCTCGCCGACGTCGCTGTTCCGGATCGCCAGCCTGAGCAAGAACATCACCTCGGCCGCCATCATGCGCCTGGTGCAGGACGGCAAGCTGAGCCTGTCGGCCAAGGTCACCCAGCTACTCGGCCTCACCCCGGCCGACGCCCGGATGGGGCAGATCACCGTACTCCGCCTCATGCAGCACCTCGGCGGCTGGGACCGCGACGCCTCCAAGGACCAGCTCTGGCTGGACCACACCATCTCGGCCGCGCTCGACGTGCCGCTGCCGATCGGGCACGACGACATCATCCGGTACGCCACCGCCCGCCAGCTCGACTTCGCCCCGGGCAGCAAGATGGTCTACAGCAACTACGGCTACATGCTGCTCGGCCGCATCATCGCGAAGGTCTCGGGGCAGCCGTACGAGACGTACATCAAGACCAAGCTGCTCCAGCCGCTCGGCATCACCCGCATGCGACTCGGCAAGAGCCTCAAGAGCGAGGCCGCGACCGGCGAGGTCGGCTACGAGTCGCAGTACACGAACAAGACAGTCCTCGACACCTCCGGCACCACCGTCCCTTACCCCTACGGCGGCTTCAACATGCCCAACCAGGACGCCAACGGCGGCTGGCTGGCCTCCGCCGTGGACCTGGTCCGCTGGACCCTCGCCTTCGACCGGCCGGGCATCGTGCTCAACTCGACCTCGATCTCCAAACTGGTGGCCAAGCCGGAGATCGGCGTCAACGAGTACGGCTCCTGGTACGGCGGCGGCTGGTGGTGCCGCCAGGTCACCGGCCACCTCAACACCTGGCACAACGGCTCGATGCCCGGCACGTTCTCCTATCTGGCGCGGCTGCAGAACGGGTTCAGCTACGCCGTGCTGTTCAACCGGCGCGAGGAGAGCGGCACGCTCGACTACGACACCATCGACGACGACATGAACAAGGTGAAGGTCTCCTCCTGGCCCACGACCGACCTGACCTCGAAATACTTCTGACCTAAGCAACCCCGCCCCGTGGTGGCGCGTACCGGGGCGAGGTTGCCGGTCGGCTTGAGCTGGTGGACGAACCGCGCGTCCGCCAGCTCCCATCCCCGGCCCGCGCCTTCTACCCGGGCTGACACCACTCGCGTGTCCTTGGTGGCGGCTTCCTCGACGGCAGGCCGACACGGGAGCGGGCAAGGACGGTTACCGTCCCGGTGTGTGAGCGTGTACAGGACTTAGGCACGCCGTCCCACGCGCGGAATCGTCTTCCCGCGCGCCGGACCGCTACGAAAAGTGAACACATGGATACTGGATGCCATGCGCGTCGACTTCGATCCCACGGCGGTAGGCGCAACGGCTTTCTACCGGTTCCTGACGTCTGTCGTTGTTCCCCGCCCGATCGCCTGGGTCTCCACCATCACCCCCGATGGAGCGGTGGAGAACCTCGCCCCGCATTCGTTCTTCAGCATCGCCAGCACCGACCCGCCGATCGTGCAGTTCACCTCGATCGGCCGCAAGGACTCGCTGCGCAACGTTGAGGACACCGGCGAGTTCGTGGTCAACTTCTCCTCCGAGCCGATGCTGCAGGTGATCCGCGACACTGCCACCGACTTTCCCCGCACCGTCAGCGAGTTCGACACCGCCGGCATCGAGCGGGAACCCAGCCGCTGCGTGCGACCGCCCCGCGTGGCCGCCGCTCCCGTCGTCCTGGAATGCCGTTCCCACACCACCTTGCGCATGGGAAACTCCACGCTCGTGTTCGGCCGGGTCTTTTTCGCGGCGGTGCACGAGGAGTACCTCCTCAACGGCCGCCCGGACGCCAGGCGGCTACGGCCGCTGACCAAGCTCGGCGGCGACGAGTGGGGCACGCTGGGCGAGATCCTGCACCTGAACCGCATCCCTTACGAGGAACCTCAGCCGGGCTGACCCAGACGGGTCGGTCTTCAGAAACGATCGTTGCATGAAGCCGCTGGCCCAGTCCTTCAAGATCAACTGCGATGTTCCGCAATGGCGATTGTCAAGTTGCCTTGGACAATCCGAGTCGTCGGGTGGTCGGCGCCGAGCACCCGCTCCTGCTCGGTCAGGGTTGTTTGCAACAGGGGGATGGCGCGGGTGAGATCGGCAAGGTCGTACAGGTATCGGCCGCACCAGGCCCGGAGGGCTAACAGATCGGCTGGCAACCCGTCGTCGGTGTGGGCCTGCCGGTAGAGAGTGTCGGCCTGTTCGATGAACATCTCGACCGCAGGGCGGGCTGTCCAGGTCTGGGCACCGTTGGGCAGAGTGGCGTTGAAGACGTAGAGCAGGCGGAGGGCCTGGTCCAGGATGGTGTCGAGGTCGCCGTGGTGCGTGGCACGTTCGCGCAGCACGCGCTGTACCAGGCGGTGCATCAAGATCGCGGTGCCGTCCTCGTTGAAGGTGATCAGTGAGGTGTCGGCCAGGTCGGCGAGCATTTCCCTGAGGCGCATCGGCTCGATGCCGGTGCCGCCCGGGGCCGACAGCACCGGCAGGGGGATGCCGGCAGGGGACAGGACGGCCAGGATCGAGAGCAGTTGCCGGGCGAAGGGCAGGGTGGTCTCAGCCTGGGTGATCGACAGCAGGATCGCTTCGGCAGTGCCGGCCGGGTAGGCGTCGCCGTGCCGGGCGGGCAGGTAGTCGCCGATGGGGAAGTCGCGCAGCAGGTCCAGGTAGCCGGCATAGTCCAGCCGCAGGCGGGCGATCACCGCGGCGGCCTGGGCCAGCGCCAGCGGCAGGTGCCCGAGCTCGATGGCCAGCTCGGCGGCGCCGTCCGCATCGATCACGTGGGTGCGCCGGTGCAGGAAGGCGGACGCCTGAGCGGGGGTGAACACCTCGACTTCGAGAGGTTCGCAGACGCGCAGGAAGGCGCGGTTGCGGGTGGTGATGAGCACCCGGGTGGCGCCGGTGGCCGGGCACCAGCGGCGCACCGTCGCCACGTCGGTGGCATTGTCGAAGACCAGCAACGCCGGCTGCGTGGTGGTGGCCAGCCAGGCCTTGGCGCGGGCGGCGCCCGCCGCGGCGTCGTCATCGGCTGCGCGTACTCCAAGCCGTCCGGCCAGAGCGTCCAGGCCGGTCAGGATCTGCTCGGTGGTCTCGGCGGCGATCCAGGCCACCACCGGCCAGCGCGCGGCCTGACTCGCCCAGGCGTAGGAGGCGGCCAGCATCGTCTTGCCCACCCCGGGTTGCCCGCCATCGCACAGATCGCCACCGCTCCCCGGTGCTCGCCCCCGTCGCCGCTCTGGCCCGGGGCTTGGTCGCCGAGCAGACCCGCCAGCCGCTGCAGCAGTTGCTCGCGTGACTGGAAGCCGGGCGGGCGTTGCGGGATGTCACCCTCGACGATCTGGCCCGGCTCCGGCGCGGGCGGGTAGTGATAGTGCTCGTGGCGGTGGTATTCGGCGCCGACGACCTTGCCGTGGAAGACATTGTCGTGGAAGTCGACGTGGTCGCCCGCCCCAGGGCCGTCTTCAGCTCCGCTCATCGTCCACCTCGTCGCGGGGCGGGCTCACCTGCTTGCCGACGACCTTGTCATGGAAGGTGTTGTGGTGGAATTCGAGGTGATCGCCGCCGTAGGTGGGCCGCTGGTCCACGTACTCGTGGATGTGCTGGTCACCGGCTGACTGATAAACCGCGCTTTGATCCGAGGCATGCGCCTCCATCTGCACGTTGCGCGCACGGTCGCCGGTCGGGACGGTGCCGGAGTTGTCGCCGCCGATGGCGACCGACCGGTCGCCCTCGGCTGACACCTGCGCCGTCTTGTGCTCAGCAGCCGATGCCGTCCCAGTGCCTGGGACACCGGCGGCAGGACGGTCGGCGCTCTTTGCTGCAGTTCGGTCAGATGATTGTGGAGGGCGGCACCGACCAGTCCGGCCAGTTGGTCGGCGGTGTGGAAGGTGCTGCACAGCAAGGCGGCGCTCAGCTCCTGCCGTAACGCTTCGATCTGAGACAGGTCTTGATCCATCCGGGATCGTGGCCATGGGGCGTCCGGGTCGAGCAGGAAGATCAGGGTGGGTTTGCCCGCATCGACCGCCTGCCGGTATTCCAACTCGGTGATCGACATGCTCTGCCCAGGCGGGATGTAGCCGTAGCGCCAGGCGAAGATGCCCACATACACGTCGCAGTCGCGGACATCACGCAGGCACTTGTCCAGCGGGCGTCCGGACTCGGCGACGTAGGCCTCCATGGCCACGCCGGGCAGCCGCATCCGCTCCACGACCAGCCGCACCGCCGCTCGCTCGGCTTGGAGATCTTTGAACGTGGAGGACACATAGATCTTCGCCACGTCGCAACCCGCCCGTTCCCTCAGATGGCCATGTCGCTATGCGCATCCCCCGACACCGCCAGTATCCGCCCCGAACCCGTACCTGCGCGCGTCTACGCGACTCGCAGTCCAAGGCTGTAACCGGATCGGCTAGGAGCGATGCTTGAGACCTGTGGATCGGTCGGAAGAGGGGCGTACCTTCCCGATGATCATGTGAGTTCGCAAGCATGATCGACGCGTCAACGCCGATCGGGAAGCTCGTGATCACTGTAGTCCCTGACGCCAGCGGCGACCGCGACGCGACCGCCGCCGGGCTGAGCCGACGAGCGTGATGCCGTATTTCAGAAAGGCCCGGTCTGAACGGTTTCAGACCAGGCCTATGGGTTTAGTTGTGGGTTGGTTCCTGTCTGACTTGGTTGATGATTTGTTGGAGTGTGATGAGCCAGTGCAGGTTTTCGCGATGTAGAGCGGTGAAATGGTCGTGCATGTGCCAGCGGAGGCCGCCGAGTTCATCGCCGAGGGCGGCGGAGTCCTGTCGTGTCTCAGTGCGTCCGTTGGCGATCTCGGCGCGGAGTCCGGAGAGCTCGGTCAGCACCAGAAGGAAGCCGACCGCGGTGGTGTCCGCGTCGGCGCGGGTGTTCGTCTCAAGCGTCTCAATGCGTTGCACCAGCTCGAGGAACAGTGCTTCTGAGTTCACGCACATCCTTCCCTTACCAGGTGAGATAGGGGATCCCGGGTCTGCCTTTTGACGACGCCGGGCTTGTTGATGAGCACAGTGACATACGTCTGGGCGAGTGCGGAGCAGGAGACCACGGCGGGTGTGAATCTTTCTCCCGAACTTCGGCGTGTTTTCCTCCACGGGGTGTGTTCTTCCGCCCAGGGATACGCGGGCGAAATGGACCCAAGTAGGGATAAAGCTGGGGCAATCGCTGCACGTTCTTGGGAATGAAGGCCAGGTAAAATCTTCTGGCGATCAGCTCGTACGGTGAGTTATCCACAGGGTGTGGCGAGCGCATTGGTGATCGCGTACGGAGAAGGTCTCCGCCAGGGTGTTCGATCTTCGCGTACCTACAGGGAAGCACGGTGTCGTGTCGAAGTTCGACATATGCCATTCAGACGGGATTGACAAGAAAGCCCACCTTATAAAGCTCGTCCCTCGAATGCAGTCGAGGGATTGAGCCAACCAGGTGGAAACGTTCTGCGGCGCAGTGTAAAACGTCCGTAACGGCGGCTCGCGTGATCAGACCTGGGCCGTACGACCCCGTTGATTCAGCTCGTTTACCTGGGACGGGATACCACATTGCTAGTCAGATACATACAGAGCTGACCGTGCCCATCTTCCACGAGGACGCACCCCCTTCAGCTGTCGCACTCGACCGGTTCGTCAACCGCTTCAAGCTGACCCGCCACATCGTCACCCTCATCAACGACGACCCACCCCCGGACCGGATCCTCTACCTCCACGGCCCCGACGGCGTCGGTAAATCCCTACTCCTCCGCCACCTGGAAACCCGGGCCTGCCTGCGCACGGAGGACCGCTGGCCGGACCTCCGCGACACCCCCGACACCGAGCTCCTCGACCGCCTCGCCGAGCACGGCCACCCGGTGCCGGTGGCCAGGATCGACTTCGGCGCCCCGCCGGCGGGCGACAACCGGCCGCTGGAGGCGTTCTCGGCACTGTTCATGCTGAAACGCCGGCTCGCCCCCCGCATCGCCACCCCACGCTTCGACTTCGCCGCCATCACGTACCTGCACAAACTGGGCTTCGACCTAGCCCACCGCATCCGCGAGCTGTTCCCGAGCAGCGAGGTCGACACCGCGCTCGACATCGCCGACGCCTTACTCACGCTGCCGTTCCTGCGCGGCGGCCGGCACATGCTCACCTCCCGCATGGACGAGACCTTCACCCGCCGTCGCGCGCAACGCCGCCTCTCCCACGAGGACGCCGATCACATCCTGGCCCTCGTCCCCGAGCCCGACCTGCTGTACGAGCTGCCGCAGCTGTTCGCCAAGGACCTCAACGACGCCGCCGCCGAGCACGACCCGATCGTGCTGCTCTTCGACACCCACGAGGCGTTCTTCGGCGACACGGACGACCTGTTCCACGCCGACAAGCCGATGCGCGACGAGTGGCTGCGCTGCCTGCTCGGCCAGCTCGACCTGGGCTCCGGCATCGTCGCCGTCGTGGCGGGCCGCACCCGCCCGCCGTGGCCGTCCGCTCCCCTCTTCCCCATCCCCGAGCAGTACGTCGATCACCGCCTGGTCGGCCCCCTGACCACCGCCGACGCCACCCACTACCTCACCCTGGCCGGCGTCACGGATCCAGCCGTACGGACAGCACTCGTCACCCACGCCTCCACCGCCCCCGACGAGGTGCACCCCTACTCCCTCGGCCTCTGCACCGACATGGCACTCGCCGCCGACGGGACCCCGATCGACAGGGAACGCCGGCTACCCGCCGAGGCCGAGCACGGCATCGTGGCCGTCAGCGCCTGCCGCGCCTTCACCGCCGACACCTTCCACCACCTCGGTCAAGCCCTCGGCTTCCCCACCGACCCCACCGCCTTCGCCAGGCTGACGGCCTTCTCCTTCATCTCACCGCTGCCTGGGGGTACAGGCGCGTACGCCATGCACCCCATCCTGCGCCGATCACTCCAACACCTCCACCCCGACGAGGTACGCAAGGCCCACGAAGCCCTGGCCTGGCACTACGGCGAACGCCAGGAGTTCACCGCCGACTTAGAAGCCACGTACCACCTGAGCCACCTGGACCCCCACCAGGGATCGGCGGCCTGGATCGCGCTCATGGACCGCAGCCTCGCCACCAGCCGCTTCGACCGCTGCCGCACCCTGACCAACCTCCTCAACGACCTGCGCACAGACGGGGACCAGGGCCCCTGCCTGTACCGGGTGGCCAGAGCCCACCTCGCCCTCGGCAACTGGCCCCAGGCCGAAGCCCTGATCGACGGTCTCCCCTTCAGCTCCGCCTACGCCGTACTCGTACGTGCCGAGATCGCCTTCTACAGAGGCGACCTCGATCAGGCCGAGCACCTGGCCCACGCCGCCCTGGCTCTCACGGACGAAGACGCCCGGGAGGGCTTCCTGTTCCGCCTGGCCGGGATCGAGCTGCACCGAGGCCGTTTCACAGCAGGCCGCGACCACGCCACCGAGGGCCTGAACATAACCAGCGACCAAGCACCGTGGCTCAAGCTCCTGGCGGAGATCGAGTATTTCTCCGGCAACCTGGAACGCGCGGACACCCTCATCACCCAAGCCCACCAAAACGTCACCGACCAGGCCCTGCACGCCGACCTCCTCCAGACCACCGCACTGATAGCCGAAGCCACCGGCTCCTGGGAAACCGCCCTGACCAGCCAGGCCGAAGCCCTCACCATCCGCAAAGCCGCAAAAGACGCCCGCGGAATCGCCCAGTCCCTTCACGGTCTCGGCAGGGCCCGCTGCGGCCTGGGCCTCACGCAGGAAGCCGCCCAAACCCTGGCAGAGGCCGGCCGCATGGCCCGAGACCTCGGCGACGACCTGCTCGCGGCGCGGATCACCCACAGCGAAGCAGCCGTCCACCGCGCCGACGACGACCAGACGACCGCCCGGCAACTGACCATCCAGGCGTTGCGAGAGTTCGAACACCACGGCACCCCGTACGACGTCGCCTCCGCCTGCCTCTCCCTGGCCCGCCTCACGCACGGGCGCGAGCGCGTCCGGTACGCCGACCGCGGCCGACGCGCCATCGCCTGGAGCGGCTTCGGCATCCTCACCCAGCTCTTCCCGGACCAGGCGGTCCCGCCGGCCCGCCGCATCCTCAACGGGCTCACCGGCTTCTGCTGCGGCGACGCGCTCGGCGTCCCCTGGGAGGGCAAACCTCCCCAAGACATCCACCTGACCGAAACGCTCACCGCCCAGAGAGGCTGGCCACCCGGCAGCACCTCGGACGACACCGAACAACTCGTCCTGCTCGCCCAGAACCTGATCACCACCGGCGGCTCAGAAGTGACCTTCCTCCAGGCCCTGACCGCGGCCCTCCCCACCATGCGCGGAGCCGGCCCCACCACACGCCGAGCCGTGCAGCGGTTCGCGACCACCGGATCCCCGGTCGCCGACGGCGGATCGACCAACGGCGCCATGATGCGGGTGCTCCCCATCGGCTGGGCCCTGCCGGCCATAGAGGCCGAACGCCGCCGCGACCTGGCCGTACGCCTGACCAAGACCACCCACGCCGACCCCCGAGCCATCGCCGCCGCGTGCGCTGTGGCGGCCATGGGATCGTGGGCCCTGGAAGGCTGCACCACCGAGGACCTGGTCACCGTCGCCCGGGAAGAACTGGCTCATTTCGGCGCCTCCTTCCCCACAACCTGGCAACCCGCTCCCGCCGGCGTGTCCCTGGAGGTCTCGGACACCTTGGGCGCGATCCTCCACATACTCCCCCTCCACGACGACCCGATCGAAGCCATGCGGTACGCCGTCAGCCTCGGCGGGGACACCGACACCGTGGCCGCGATCATCGGAGGCATCCTGAGCTGCGGCCAGGACACGTTGGAGGTTCCATGGCAACCGCAGGTCCTGCTCCCGCCCGGCCTGGACTCGCTCGCCGAAGGGCTGCGGGCCATGCGGGAGGCAGCGTACGGCTGACTTCTGTATCAGCCGAGACCCAGCTTCGCGCGTGCGTACTTGACCCCCGTATGGAGAACGGGAGGAACGGTGATCAAGGCGACGATCGCGTCGCCGAGGCTGCTCTGTGCGATCTCCAGGACCACCCAGCCCAGCAGCAGGGTCAGCGGGGCCCACGTACGCAGCTCGGAGCGCAGGATCCAGCGGGCCACCGCCAACAGTGAGCCCGTTCGGCCTGGCGGGCGGCGCAGGGTCAGGGCCAGCGCCGGCATGCCCCGAAGCAACCCGAAGGCGAAACGCGCACGGGCCTGACTGCCTGGTACGACGTCCAGCTCGCCGAGCCATTCGTCGAGATAACTTGCCCGCAGCGTCGCGGGCAGGATCATCGAGCCCAAGGCGAGCATGCGACCCGCGACGCCGGTTCCGCCCGGCAGGTGCAGGCGGGCGAGCGTTTGGAGTTCGTCGGCGATGGCCCGCAGGCCGAGGCGCTCCGCGGCCGGCGCGATGACATCCAACGTCTGCCGGCTCTTGAGCTGCCGTCGGGCCGGCGTCAAATACTGGAGGGTACGCATGTTGTGCAGTCGATCAAGCACCTTCAGTGCGAGGACACGCTCGTCGGCGGCGTCGATCGCGGCTTGGTCGTACTGGCGGTCAAGATCGGTCATGCCCTGGATCAGCCCGATGATCGCGTCGCCGAACTCCGTGCGGAGCTGCGCGGCGGTGCAGCCTGTGTCGGCGATCACGTCGTGGAGCAGAGCGGCGCAGACGCTGTCGCAGTCCAGACCCACCTCGGCGGCGACTTCCGCGACGGCGACCGGATGAGTGATGTACGGATCGCCGCTCTTGCGTGCCTGCCCCGAATGGAAATGGGCGGCGAGCCTGTAGGCGCGCTGGATCCGGTCACGTTCCGCGGCGGTGAACCTGGCGCTCAGTTCGGCCCGCAGCGGGGCCACCGGGAGGGTCATGACGTCGCCGTCCGTAGATGTGTGACCGTACGTGACCGCTCGGCCCGGTCGAGGGCGGCGCGCGCCTTCACCGCGCCCTCGTCGGTCAGCAGGTAGTAGTGGCGAGCCCGGCGTCCCTCGGCCAGGTGCTCGGCCCGAGATTCCTCGTGACGCTCAAGCCAGCCGAAGTCGCGCTCCAGCCGGGCCAGGATCGGGTAGACCGTGCCGGGGTGTTGGCGGGTCTGCTCGCACAGCTCCAGGCCGTAACGGCGCTGCGCCGGGTCGGACAGCAGCACTTGCAGCACCAGCATCGTCTGCAAGGTCATGCGGGGACCATCTGCCATGTATCGAACTCTAGACATCCAGCACGAAGCGTGACACTACCCCCTCCGCCATAACAGTCTGACGAACGTCGCCGGCCACTCAGCCCAGGAGCGGGTGGCCTGCCCGGTTGCCGAAGCCATTTCGCCTTACCGGCCAGCCGGGTGCGGGCCTCGATGCTCGTCAGGTCCGCACCCGCCACTTCCGGGCGCTGGGGCGATCAAGCCACAGGTGGGTGCCGTCCGGATCGACGGTCAGCCCGAACCGGTCGTAACCGGGCCTCCCGAGCGAGACCCACTCCCGATAGGCGGACGACAACTCATCCCAAAGCCGCCGCTCACCGTACTGCGCCACCTCCCCCTCAGCCGCTCCGGGCTTTCGATCACAGGCCGCCCACGAGCCTTCGCCGGCGTGATCGTCCAGCTCGTACAGCAGCAGCGAGTCCTCACCGTCCTCGCAGACGTCGTACCAGCCGACCCGAGGAACCAGCGCCTGGCACAGCAGTAGCGCACCCAGGTCCATGTTCCAGAAGATCCGAGGGTGGACCTTCGTCGTGGAGCGGTGTGCCGCCTCGTGGTGGTGGCCGTTCCATCGGGTGTTGAAGCGTTGCTCGCGCAGCATCATGTAGCTGGCGGTCCCGTGGAAGCGGCCGACAGCCGTGGTCTCATCCAGCACCTCCAGGCGCAGTTGGTGCCCGACCAGCCCGCCGGCGTGCCAGGGCAGCACGATGACGCCGCCCGGCCTGGTCTGCTCGATCCAGGCCATCGGGATGTCGGACACACCCACCGTCACATGCACCCGATCGAACGGCGCCCGCTCGGCCCGGCCTTCGGTGCCGTCACCGACCACCAGCTGAGCGGCGCACCCGGCCTCGCCGAGATTGGCCGCGGCCCGAGCTGCCACCTCAGGATCGACCTCGATGGAGACGACACCGTTCGCTCCGGCAGCCCACGACAGCAGACCTGCCGTCCAGCCGGAGCCCGTCCCGATCTCCAGGATGCGATCACCCACCTGGGGAGCCAGCAACTCCAGGAAGGGGAACATGATGCCGGGGGCCGAGACCGACGACGAGAAGAGGCCCTTGCCGCTGAGCGGGTCGCCGGCCCCGTCGTCGGTCTGCAGGATGATGGAGGTGTCGGCGTACACCGCCGTCCACCAGCCCACCGGATCCTCGTCGAGGTCGAACCGGCCCCGCGGCGCGCTGGCATGGTTCGAGGTGAACCAGGCCGCAGCAGGCGCGAAAAGGTGCCGGGGCACCGCACGAAGCGCCTCCTCCCACCTCGCCTCCGTCAGCGAGCCTCGGCTGCGCAGGTGGGCGGCCAGTTTCGCGATCAGGTCGTCGAACGTGAGACCGTCCGGGGGCGTCATCGTGCCCATGCCGGACCCAGCTGCAGAACGTCCGCCAGCGCCTCCGGCACGGGCAGGCCCGCCTTCTGGTTGAGCCAGCCCCACTCCCCGCTCTGGTTGGTCTCCAGGAAGTGGTGGCGGCCCTGCGGGTCGCAGATCAGGTCGGCGGCGCCGTACACCAGGTTCAGCCGTTCGTGCAGCTCCACCAGCCGATCGCTGATCTCGTTCGGAAGATCGACGCGCTCGTACGTGAGGGAGTCGTAGTCGCTGCGCCAGTCGATCGTGCCCTGCTCGCTGGCGCTGTCGATGCGCACCGCGAGCACCTGGGCGCCGATCACGAGAGCCCGTACCTCGTACGCCTTGTCCACCCATTCCTGGAACAGTTGCGCGGTGCGCGCCAGAGCCGGATCGAGCAGCTCATCAGGGTCGTCCAGGGGCTTGGTGTAGATGACCCGCACCTGGCCCTCGTCCGCGTGCCAGATGCCACCGACCGCCTTGTAGACGAACGGCCTGCCGAGCTCCTTCGCCCACGCGTGCGCTTCCTGAGGGTCGTTGGTGATGATCGTCTTGGGTACGTTCAGCCCGACGCGAGCGGCCGTGACGAGCTGGATCGGCTTGTATTCGGCCCGCATCGCGGCCATCGGATCGTTGACCCACAGGCAGCCGCTCTGCCGCAACGCGGCCAGCACCCCGCCGAACCCGTAACGGGCTTCCGCGTAGGCGAAGGCGCGTTCCGGGGACGACATGCGCTCGTCCATCCGGAACTGGGTGGGGCGCCTGGTGTAGATCGCGCCCACGCCGGCCAGGTCGAGCTCGCCGCGTACCGTACCGACGACGCCTGACCAGCCGCGGCGGCCCGTCTCGATGTGAGCCGCCATCGAGGCGTGCGCCGGGAAGTCGGCGGTGTCCAGAGCGACGACGGGGACCCCGCGGCCGGCCAGCTCGGCTGCGACGCGTTCGGCCGCGGTGTCGGTGTCGTCGGTGATGATCAGGACGGTGTGCGTCACGTCAGTCCTTGACCTGCTCCTCGCTGGGGACGGTCCCGTCGCTGCTGGTCTCACTGGTCTCGTTGCTGCGGCCGCCACCGTGGTTCCCGGCGGCGACGGGTGCCGGCGCGACGAGGTGACGCAGACCCCACGGGCGTGCTTCGCCGGCCGGGGTGCCGGCGGCCGACAGGATGTGCTCGGTCGGGGACATGGGGAAGAAGTCGCCGGCCCGGAAGGGGGTTCCGCGCGATTCTCCGTCCGGGGAGTGGGTGATGAGGTCGAGAGCCGACTGGTCGTCCTGCTTGGTGCTCGTACGCATCGAAGTGTTCCTCCTTCTACCTGTCCGCCTTGTGCGGGCAGGCCGGTATTTCCGGACAGCGCTTCTCTCCTGGCGCCACCCTCCACCGCACCGGCACCGCGTCCGGACCCGGCGGAGCGGGGTGCGTGCTGTGGAAATCGTCATCGTCCACCACAGGAACTCACCGCCTTTCCTGACGAGCGATCCCCGACGTCCGCACCCACGGCCCCCGCGGAGATCGCTACCGATGAACAGGCGTTGGTGAGCGAGGAGCCATCCTCAGTCGCTTCGTGCGCTCCCACGGGCGGCGGCCTGGAGCGCACCGCACAAGCCTCACCCGGAGGAACCACGGACTGGCGCTCACCAACGCCATGCCGCTCAACCTAACTTAACCTGTCCTACCCTGTCTATAGACTTCTTAGCCATGCCTGTTCTATGTCGGAAAGTCCACTAACACGTATGGTCGTCCTGTGATCGAGTGGGACCCCAGGCTCTACAAGTGGGAGCAGATAGCGAACGTCGTCGCAGAGCGCATCGACGACGGCACCTACCCACCGCTCACCTTGATCTCCGAGGTGAAACTTCAGGAGGAGTTCGACGTCGCCCGTGTGACCGTACGGAAGGCGATGGAGAACCTCAGGAACCGGGAACTGATCACGACCAAGCCCGGCAAGGGTTCCATAGTCGCGCCACAGTAGATCACTACACCCATGCTCTGCGGGTCCCCGCGACACCCCGCTCGCGGCAACGCGGCGACACCGACGCACTGCACCCCCTGAACGCCTGGGACCAGACACTGGCCGATCTCTACGCCAACAGTGGGCTCGCCTTCGATTGCCGTTTTCGCACCGGCCAGGCCCCACGGGATGAGATCGCCGGCGCCTACGTCAGCGGGGCAGCGACGGCACCTACCGGCCCAAGCACCTGTTGTCCGAGGTGCAGCTCATGCAGGAGTTCGGCGTCGGCTGACACACGCCGCCAACCCGCTCATGCGGATCAGCCACGAAAGCATCTACCGCGCGATCTACATGATCCCGCGCGAGCTGTGCACCAAGCTGCGCACGCGCCGTCCCACCCGCAAGAACAAGAAGAACACGGTCAAGGGCCCATGGCGTTCCCGGATCATCGGGGCACGGCCCTGTTAGCGGTCAGCAGGAAACCCCGGTCGGCGGCCATGACGATCCTGGTGGATGGCCATGGCTGTCCGGGTAGGCGGCCACGATAACCCTGGAGGTGGACTCGCCTGCTGAAGGGCCGACTCGCGCCACCGGGCTGGGTTTCGTGCGCTCGTCCGTCCGGCCCGGACGCACGTGTTGAGGCCTGGTACGACGGTGCTCGATGCCAGCCACGTTTCAGCGCCGGCCACCGCATGGCGATCGTAAGTCGCTCTGCGTGAACTTCCTGATCGGAACCGAGACTTCGACGTGTCCGCCAGACTGGGTATCGGGTGACCGTGTGCCGGGAGAACTGCTGTCCGTATGCCGGGATCGTGGTGTCCGACTGCCGGGAGAACCTCGTGTCCGTTCACAGGCCCGATCGAGGGACGGCCTGACGCCGCCAACGCCCGAACCGAGCTCGGCCACCTCGAAGGCGACCTCATCATCGGAGCCAAGAACAGCCAGATCGCGATACTGGTCGACCGCAAGTCCCGCTACCTGACCATGGTCCCGCTCCCCAGCCGTCACACCGCGACGGTCATCCCCGCCCCGCAGCAGGCGTTCACACGGATGGATGTGCCCGCCTACGCAGCACCCTGACCTGGGACCGCAGCATGGAACTCGCCGGCCACCAGCTGCTGACCGAAGCGACCGACACCGTCTGAAGGCGGACTTTGGTAGATCTTTCTGCATTATTCGCGTTGACCGAGTTGCCGACAGCGCTTCTCCTGCTTGGCTTCGCTCCCGGCAGGGCCGTCGATCACGCCTTCTGGAGCTCTTGACCTGCAAGAACGTCAGGTACGCTCGCTGCACCCACAGGCTCCCGGTTTAGACCTATCAGTCCTTCATCGTCACTTTTGTCACGGTCTGCATGGTTGAATCCGGCCTCGTCCAGGGAGGTCCCCCGCTTCCATGACGCCAGATATCCAGAAGTTCATCGACTCGGTCTTTTTCTTGACCTCGTGGTATCAGCCTGCCGAGGCAGAACCTGGTGCCCTTACGCCCCTTGCACAGGCTTCCGACCCAACCTCCGTGGCGGACTCCAGCCCGCACGTTGCCGAGGATCAGCAGGGCCACCGGCCCCCTGGCTCTCAGGACGATGCGGAGATCGCCGATTCGCAGGACCATGAGGACCAGGCGGGCCCACCGGCGGGCGGACCTCATGGTGGGCCGCGTACCGATGCGGACGACTCCCAGGACGCTCAAGGGAGCTACCAGAGCCCGCATGGTAAGGGCCCGAATTCTCAGGAGTTCGGGCAGGGCTTTCCGGAGGAGCCGGGCACCTCGTCGGCCCCGAATCGCGACAGCAACAGCCAGAGCGGCGGGAACCCGAACGGATCCCATCAGGACGGCTCCCACCATCAAGAAGGTGCCGGCCCATCGGTCGTAGCGACCCGGCCCGTACCAAGGCCGACTCATGGCTCGGACGACACCCCACCGTCCGAAAGCACGCCACCGTCAGAGACGCCAGAGGCCACTCCCACCTCAACGTCGGGCGGGCCTGCCCCTACGACTACCCCGCAACCTACTTCGGACGCACCGACGTCCACCGAGACGCCGTCATCCACCCCGACCTCCACGACGTCGGATTCGTCCTCCCCTACACCCACGACTTCCGAGTCCCCCACAGCCACCCCCACGACCACGGCCGAGTCGCCTTCGCCCACCCCCACGGCGTCCGAGTCAGCTTCGCCCACGTCTACGGCATCCGAGTCGCCATCGCCTACAGAGACCGCCACGGCCTCCGAGGAGGCCCCCTCCCCCGTGGACACCGCCACGGCATCGGAGTCACCGGCCGCTGCGGCGACCGACGAAGCCGAACCGTCCGCCACCCCCAATTCAGCAGCGACAGACGACACTTCTACTTCGCCCGCGCCGGAGGCCGCAGCCGACGAGAACACGGTGGCCACGCCGGAGGTTGAAGCCGACGAAGGTGCCGCTGCCTCGCCGCCGGCAGCCAGCACCACCACTTCCAGTGCCGTCCCCGCGCACGTCAACACCGCGGCGTCCAGTCATCAGTGGGGCTTGTCCACCACGACGACGGTCACCTCGGCGGTGGTGCTCCTGGTCGCGCTGCTGGCCGGGCTCGCGGTGCTCGTGGCCAGGTCCCGCAGGACGCGCCTGGCCACCCCGGAATACGTCGAACCCGTGCCTTCGGCTCCGGCTCCCCTCCCCGCCAGGGCTGCCGGGGAGGAGAACCCGTGGACGCGGCAACTTCTCGAAGCCCTCGACAACGTCATCGCCCTCGATAAACAGGACAGCGCCCCATCCGGTGCGGAACATCCTCGTCCCGGGACCGATTCGCCTGCGCACGACTCCGACGAGGACCCAGAGGCGACCGCCGCCTGGAGCCCGCCGTTCAAGTCGTCCGCCCCGCCCGGGCCGCTGGAAGCCTTCTTCGAGCCCGCGGACGCGTCCCCACCTGATGACCTCGCCGAGGAGGACTCCGAAGACGAGCAGGTCAGTGAGCACCCGGCCACTGATGACGACGACACCAGGCCCGGGAGCACTGGCGACTCCACCCCGTAGTCCTGGGGCCGAGGTAACCAGCCGACGCCCTCCCTGACGCCGGGTTGAACGTCCTGCTCGGGCGCCCCGCTCGCGTCGAGCTGAAGGTGGCCGGCCTCTGGCCACCTCAGCCCGCACGGCACCTGGGTCAGTGGAGGGAGCCGCCGGTTTCCTTCAGGTCTGATGTCGTGGTGGCCGCCGCGGACACGATCGCGGTCAGGGCCGCCGCGATCGAGTCGACGGGCATCGACGGCTTGTCGCCGTCCGGGACCTGTTCCGGCAGGTACGGCACGTGGACGAAGCCTCCGCGCACCCCCGGCCGGCCGGAGGCGATGAGATGCATCAGGCCGTAGAAGACGTGGTTGCAGACGAACGTGCCCGCCGTGTGCGAGACGGACGCCGGCAGGCCGGCCTCGCGGACGGCGGCCACGCAGGCCTTCACCGGGAGGGTGGCGAAGTAGGCCGCCGGGCCGTCCGCGACTACGGGCTCGTCCACGGGCTGTACGCCCTTGTTGTCGGGGATGCGGGCGTCGTCGAGGTTGATGGCTATGCGTTCGACCGAGATGCCCGGCCTTCCGCCCGCCTGGCCGACGCAGATGACGACGTCGGCGCCGGACTCCTCTACGGCGGCGCGCAGCTGTGCGATGGCGTCGTGGAAGGTCACCGGCAGCATCGCCGTCGTCAGCGATAATCCGTCCGGCGGGGTGGTCGCGACGCGTTGCACCGCCTGCCACGACGGGTTGACGCCAGAGCCGTCGAAGGGCTCGAATCCGGTGAGCAGCACGTGGGTCATGAATTTCCTCTGTCAGCCGGGGGTCAGGCGCGGGTAACGAGGATGCCGTCGTCGTCGCTGAACAGTTCGGCTCCGGGGTGGAAGGTGGCGCCGCCGAAGGTAACCGGGACGTCGCGTTCGCCGGCTCCCGTTTTGCTGCTCTTGCGGGGGTTGGAGCCCAGGGCCTTGATGCCCAGGTCCAGCTCGCGCAGGGCGGCGACGTCTCGTACCGCGCCGTTGATGATCACGCCCGCCCAGCCGTTGGTGACGGCGAGGCCCGCGATGACGTCGCCCATGAGGGCGGCGTGCAGGGAGCCGCCGCCGTCGACCACCAGGACGCGTCCCTCGCCGGGCTCCTCCAGAGCCGATTTGAGCAGGACGTTGTCCTCATGGCAGCGGACGGTCGCGACCGTGCCGGAGAAGGCGCGGCGGCCGCCGTACTGGGAGAGCTGGAGGTCGCAGGAGTCGAGCTGCTCGCCTCGCTCGTCGTAGAGGTCTGCGGTCACAATGGTCATGGCGCGGCCTTTCTGCGCATCGGGCGTCCCGCTGGTCGAAGCGGCGCTCCGGCCGACCGTATCGGCTCAGCCGTCAGAGGGCGGGACCGGGCAGGCCGTCGTACGTGAGGCGGCAGGTGGCGCGGTGCTACCTGAGCACCCCGGCCACCCGCCGCCCCTCAACTACCGCTGATCCAGGACCGTGACGTCGTGGTAGACCCAGGCTCCCCGATGGGAGTCGTCGCCTTCCCATTGGACGGCGTAGGTGTATTCGCCTGGCCCGGTGGGGGTGTCGGTGAAGCTGAAGGACCCGTCAGGAGCGGGCGTCAGCTCGAACAGCTGCGTCAGGTCGGCGCGGGCGAGCGCGCGATGCACCTTGAGCGTGGTGGTCGGCGGGAAAACCCGGTCGCCGGCCTTCAGTACGCCGCTGAACTGGAGTCGTTCGCCGGCGGACCCTTCTGACGGGCCGGACAAGGTCAGTGACGAACGGGGCAGAGCGACGGATATGGTCCTGTAGGTCTTGCTCCATCGGTGATCTGCGTTGCCGTTCCAGAACACGTCATATGTGACCTTGGTGGGCGGCAGTGTGTCCGGGATGGTGAACGTGCCATCCGCCGCGGTTGTCACATCCGGAAGTGGTGTCACAGGACTGCCGCTCAGAGGCGACCTACGGGTCACGGTGATCGTCTGCGCGCCTGGGGCCGAACCATCGCTCAGTGTGAGCCGTCCCGTCAGGGTGAACTCCTCGTACGCGGTCGCCGTGGAGGGCCCCGTCAAGGTCAGCTTGGACGGTGGGAGGGTCACTCCGTGCAGCCGCCACAGCCGGAGCCGCTTGTCGCTGTTTCCCCGCAACACGCCGAAGACGTCAGCCCCGGAGAAGGCGAGACTTCCGAGGGAATTGGACGCCGGTGGGGTGGTGTGGTGCAGCGTCGTCGCCGTGGAAGTGCCGTACAGGGTGAATGCGCCCTTCCAGCCGCCAACGACGTGAGCGCCGTCCGGGCTGATCGCGACGGCCGCCGGGGAGTCTGCCGCTTCCGTGGCGTAGTCGCGGACCTTGGCCAGGCTGGTGGTGTCCCAGGCGCCGAGTTGGTGGGTGCCGGCGTCCACGGAGATGACGGTCGAGCCGTCGGGCGTCAGGGCGAGGTCGTTCGGGAGGCCCTGGTCGTTCGGGAGGCTCGCGATGGTGCCGCGCGGGGTGGCAGGGGTGCCGCTGATGTCGTATATCAGGAGGTCGGAGGACTCGGTGGAGGTGTTGGCCACCGCCAGCGTGTCTCCGGCGGCGGCGACCCGGGGTGCGTCGAACGTACCGGCGTCGATGGGGACGGGCACCGGTGTCGGCGCCGACAGGTCGAGGCCGATGACCCCGCCTCCGGTCTCGCGATAGCAGCCGTGGCCGACCCACAACCGGCTGCCGGAGAGCGATAGGTTCACCGGGCACGGGTAGGCGGTCAGGTCGATGTGCCGGACGATGCTGAGATCGGCGGTGTCGACTTCGGCCACCTGGTGCGAGCCGCCCAGCGCGGCGTACAGGCGGGTGCCGTCCGGGTTGAGGGCGAGGCCGGCCGCGCCGGACAGGCCGGTGATGCTGCCGGTGAGCGTGCCCTGGGTGTCCGTGACGAGGATCCGGGTGTTCGCGGAGACGAAGACCTTGCCGCCGCCTGCGGCTACGTCACCGCTTCTGGATGCGACGGACGGCATGAGCACGCCGAGGTCGGTCGTGGAGTCGGCGGCTGAGGCGGCCGGTGCGAGTGCGGTGAGCAGGCCGGCCGCCACGGCTAAGGCGCCGCTGAGGGCGAGCAGGCGGCGCGTTGCCGATGAGCCGGCGCCGCGTTTCGGTGAGCGCACGTGTCCTCCTGGAGGCGCATAATGGGAACGTGAGTTCGATGCACTGTGATCATGAAGGCGGGGGCTCCAGGAGTCAAGCCCTGTGATCAGTGGTCAGAGAGGAGTTCGCGGGGCAGGGCTTCGGCCCACCAGCGTTCGACGCGGTCCGGGGGCCAGCCACGTTCGGTGGTGAGGGTGGTGTAGACGTCGATGCTGCACATCGCCGCGTAGATGTCGGCTGCGGTCGGCACGTCCAGGCCGGGGCGGAGGGTGCTGGCCGGCCATGACGAGAACACCGCCACGCGGGTCTCGGCGGCGCGGGCGCGGCTGTCGCGGTAGAGGGTGGCCAGTTCGGGTTCCGTACGGGCGGCTTCGCGGAGCGGGACGATGATGTCTCCGGCGTCTTCGTACAGCCGCCGGTCGAAGGCCGCCATCGCGGCGAGCTGCCGTTCGGGCGTCGCTCCCGGGGCCTCCAGTTCGGCGAGCTGGCGCGCGGGGTCGGCGGACAGGCCGGCGGCGTCCGCCAGGGCCCGGGTCAGGCCGGCCTTGTTGCCGTACACCGAGTAGACCGTCGGCACGGAGACGCCCGCCTCGCGGGCGACGTCGCGTACGGTCGTCGCTGTCCACCCCCGCGCGACGAAGAGCCGGCGCGCGGCCTGGGCGATCTCGGCGCGGGTCTCCATCGCCTGCGCCGTACGGCGCAGCGAGTCGTAGCGGCGACGGGTCCCCTCTGCGCTCATGCTGAGTGACGCTATCGCAGCAGCAGGGAGACGCTGTAGGCGACGATCCAGGTGATCCAGCCCAGCCAGCCGATCAGCCCGGCGAGCCCGAGACGGTTGCCGCCTTCGACGTTGTACGGGGCGGCGAGCGCGGACAGCATGAGCAGGGCGGCGCTGAGATAGCCCAGGGCCGCCTGCCAGAAGGGGACGAGGCCGGCGCCGACCCCGGCGGCAGTGAAGCCGAGCAGGGCCATGGCGAGGAATGCCTGGTTGAAGCCGAACAGCACGTTGCTCATCCCCCACAGGCCTGCCATCTCGCCGCGTCCGTGGCGGGCGGCGGTGGCCATGCCGAAGCGCAGCGCCTCGATGCAGGTGAACGTCGCGTTCTGGAGCAGCACTCCGGCGAAGCCCACCAGCGCCCACGCGCCCTGGTCTCCGGTTCCACCCCATAGCGCGGAGAGGAGTCCGGTGGCGAAGAGTGTGAGGAACAGCCAGGTCAGCGGTACGAGGACCGACGGCTTCTTCAGGGCGTCGGTGAGGCCGGCGTACGAGTCGACGGTCGCGTCCAGGCCCTTGCCCGAGGTCGGGAGGGGGAGGCCGGAGCGGAGGTAGATGGCGTTGATGACGACTCCGACGAGCACGAACCCGATCCCGCCGAGCCCTGCCAGAACGGTGAACTCCATGCCGGCGCTCCTCTGATAATTTGGGTTAACGCTCCTTATAATAAATGTATAGCACGTCAATCCACGCGGAGGGGAGACGAGCACCGCATCCGGCACGCCATGGCGGCTGGACCGGTTCGCTTGCCCGCCTGCTGATGGTTGGATGCGCCCATGAGACGGTTACGCGGCCATCCCCGGACCTTCGGCACGGCTGTTTTGGCGCTGCTGATCCCGCTGGCCGCCTGCTCTCCGCCGGACGGCCGCGTATCGGCTCCAGCGCCTCCGGTTGAGCAGTCGTCAGGCGTCGCGGATGACGGCGTTGACTACCTGCGTGCGGTGGGTCGCGATCCGAGGATCGTCGTCCGTAGCTCAACGATCGACTTCCTCGTCGCTGAGAAAGGTGAGGTCAGATACAACGCTGAGAACAGGTGTCTGGAGCTGATGACGACCCGCTCGACGCTTGTCGGGCTGGTTTGGCCGAAGGGGACGGGTCCGGCGCGGGTCGATGGGAAACGCGGTGTGACCGTTCCGGGCCTCGGCGATGTCTTGGAGGGGACGTCGGTAGCTCTGGGCGGCGGGTACGAGAAATGGGGGAAGAAAATGCCGTACGGATACAGGGTGGACGGTGACATCGACTGTCTTTCCCATGCTCCGAACGGCGATGTTTTCGTCATTGCGACTGTGGATGTCGACGGCGTTCAGCGCTTCTTCGAGGTGGCCGGAGCGCCAGGTTCACGCGGGCGGTCCCTCGGGGGGTGTGCGGCGCATCTCTTCTTCCAGAGTCGCGAGAACGGCTTGTGCCACCGCTCTGACCCGGGTGCGGTGCCCGGTCAGTTCTCTGGCGAAGTTCTGGGCGGTGCGGCCGACCCAGATGGCCTGGCCCGCGAACTGGTCGCAGGCCGGGTCGAGTGCCGTCTCCAGTCGGTCCACGTGCGCCCTGGCCTGGGCGATGAGGTGCTGTAACTCCGCATGGCGCGGATTGGGTACCGGAGCCATCGGTTTCCTAGAGGGATTCGATTGGATGGCTTGCAGGGAGCTATCGAACATTATGAGACTTGTCCGGATGCTGGCCTGCGTTCGGAGGAAATCAATGATGAATCCGGCATGGCGCGTGCTTTCGGCGCCCCTGATCGGGCTTTTCGTGCTGGCCGGGTGTGGGGGGAACGAGGAGCCGAAGGTACCCACGGCTGCCGAAGCGGGGGTGACGCTCAAGGAGCACATCACGCGGACCTTCGAAGGAGCTCAGGCCAAGGACATCAAGGTCACGGACCCGGGTGGCAAGGACGTTCCCTGCGGCGCGGGCAAGGTCAAACGCACTTACGCGGCCACCGCGAAGAATGACATCGGATCAGGGGACCCGGACTCGCTGGTCCTGGTCATGATCGGCGCTCTCGATCTCGTCGCCGAATATGAGCTGAACGCGGCCGGGCAGCCCACGGTGCAGGATGTGGTCAGCAAGGAGTTCAGGACGCATATCGTGCTGTCGTCGCCGGCTCGGAATGCGATGGTCATCCGCGGCGAGACGGACTGCCTTCTGCCCGGCTGAGTTCGTCGAATCGCTTCCATTCGTCCTCCGCCGCGTCCTTGGCTCCGCGGAACATCACGTCCAACTGGGTCATCGCCTCTCCGATGCGGCTCTTGTCGGTCAGGCCCGAGCCGTTGGCGATCAGCCAGTTGTTGAGATTTCGGAGAGCTTCCTTGCTCTCAGCTATCTTCTCGAAGGGCAGCAGCCGGCCGTTCTCGTCCACGATCGGCGGCGTGTTGAATCGTTCGTCGGCCGCCGACACCTCCGGTTTGAACCCCTGGGCCATGAGCATGTCGACCAGCCACCGCCCTCTCACCAGTGCGGCCAGTCGAGTCTTGTCGTCGAGAGCGTCCAGGCGCGTCTTGTCGACCTCGTTCAGGCTGTTGATCATGGTTCCCGCGATCGTGCTCACCGCGATCCACAGTGGCTGACCCTGCAGCGAAACGGGGATCCCCGCCAGATTGATGAAGAAGCCGAGCTTGGCGGCCTGCTGCTCACGGAACTCCTTGTCTTTCTTGTCGAGTGAGCCTTGCACGGCTCGTTCGGCGGCGAACTGCATGCCGGCGGTGTATCCGAGCGCTTTCATCGCCCGTTCCAGGTGGTCGATGCTTCCTTTGCCGTCCGCCTGAGCTGCGGCAGCCATGAGCCGGTCCGTCAGCCGGCCCATGCCCTCCTCGAACGGCGCGACGGTAGCCGGGGAGTCCGCGAACAGCTTCATGAACGCGTACGTCTCCTCCGGCGACAACCGGAAAGCGGGCTTCAACCCCGGCACCACCGTCTTCACCGACCCGAAGGCACTCCCCTGAGTACGATTCGAGTCGCCCAGGTTCGCCCCCTCGGTCACCTCCGTCGCGTAAGCGCCGGCGACCTCCGCCAGATGCTTCCTGGTCGAGTCGTCTATTTCCACCGGCCAAATGCCGCGCCGCCGTTCCTCCGGAGTGGGATTGGCGAGACCCGGCAGCGCCCGCATGAGATCGAAGGCGAACCTCGCCGACTCCGGCGAGTGCGCCCCGTCCTTCTCGTCATAGGCCCCCGCCGCGGCCGCGAGCATCCGCCCGAAGGCGTCCGCCGCCTCGGACGTCCGGGTCCGCCGAAAGAGGTCGCGCAGCAGCTCCGCGAGCGGCACGCCGTCCTTGCGCACCGCGCCCAGAGCCAGCCGGGCGGCGGCGGGATTGTTGCCGAGCGCGTCGAGATACCCCTCCATCTCCTTGCCCAGCAGCCCGGCCTCCGGCGTCAGCGCGTGCGCCTTGACCACCTTGGCCAGCCATTCGGGCGGAAAGTCCCCGGCCCGCAGCAACCAGCCCAGCGCACGATGCCCGGGCTCGGGCGGCTCCCGGGTCAGTTCGTCCTTGAGCTTGGCGAAGCCCGGCACGTCCGTACCCGTGAAGACGGCGGAGTCCTCGCGGCCCGCGCGCGTGACGACGTCGCCGCCGCGGATCGCGGTGCCGAAAGCGCGGCTCACCACGTCGATCGCCTTCTCCGGATCCCGCATGCCCTGCCGCAGCTTGCCGGCGATGCCGAGCGTCCCCTCCACGCCCAGCCGGGCGAAGAACGCCGCGGTGAAGTCCGGGTCGTCGCGGTGCGCGTCCAGCTCGGCGATGAGCGCGCCGAGCTCGGCGTCGTTGGGCCGCTCCCCGAACGATCCAAAGCTCGACCTCGCGTCCCGGAACCGGTCGGCCAGCTCCGCCCCCTTCTTCCTGGCCTCGCTCTGCGACATGAGCTTGCTCTCGTTGAACGGCAGCAAGCCCGTCCGCCACGGCGTCAGCGCGTTCGCGGACCTGGCGGTCTGGGCGCGGCGGCGCAGCTCCGGCAGCTTCGCATCCAGCCACAACAGCGTGGCGGCGAGCGGCTGCAGCTCCGCCGCGGGCAGCCGCGCCTGTTCCAGCAGCCGGCGCAACGCGCCAGCCGCCTCGCCGACCCGGTCGCCACCTGTCTTGAACGTCGTGATGAACGCGTCCATGCGCTCGGGATCGAGCCCGCTGTAGTCAGGGGAGAGCGGGCCGGTGCCCGGCGGCGTCATTTCCACGATCGCCTCCCGCCTGTTGGCAGCCGCCCCCAGCGTAGGAGCAAAGCCGATCGTTTCTGCATCGATCGAACAAGTAGGCATAACGTGGCACGCATGCCCCTGAGTCCCCGCACGACGGTCCCGTCGCGCGGGGTGGTCCAGCGAGCCGCTCAAAGGTCAGGGGCTTGACCTGCAGGGGCGCCTTGTCAGGAGCCAGGTGCGCGCCGTTCTCGCACCACCGCGTAGAGGACCTGGTCGTGCCACTCCCCCATGCGCCATTGTGCGCGCCTCAGTATTCCTTCGCGCTGGAAGCCGGCTTTTTCGAGTGCGCGCTGCTCCGCCACGTTTTGGATGTCGGTCGACGCCTGGATGCGTTCCGCCCGGGTGTGCGCGAAAAGATATTCCACGAGGTCCTTCTGAGCGGCGGTACCGATGCCTCTGCCGCGGAATTCCGGGAAGAGGATGATGCCGATGGTCCAGTTCCATGAGGACTCCGGGCCCCAGGAATGTTTGACCCAGGTGACATAGCCCGCCACGGCGCCCGTGGACTCGACGACGAAGGCGCCTCCTTCCTGGCCCAGGTATCCGTCCTGGGCCACCCTCTCCCTCATTCGGTGGAACGTACGGAAGCCGAACCACTGAAAGTGCCCCAGGCCTTCGAGCGTCGAGGCTCCAGCCTCGATATGCGGTATGTCTGCTTCGCGAATCGGCCGGAGTTTCGCGCCCATCGAGTCTGCTCCCCTTTGGTGTTCGGCATGGCGATTATCCGGTCGGTGCGGCCGCGTTCAAGCCCGGACCGCCTTCCGTCGTGTCCAGGGTTTCCCTGGTCATGTCCTGGGTGCCGATGACGGACAGCAGTTCCAACTGGGCCGCTCCCCGGCTGCCGGCCGGCGCGGTGAACCAGAGCAGGCGCTGGCGGCCGTCCTCGCTGAACAGGCTGTGGCAGTCGACCTCGATGATGCCCAGCGTCGGGTGGACCAGGCGCTTGTGGTCGGCGCGGCGCAGCGCCACCGTGTGGTCGTCCCACAGACTCGCGAACTCGGCGCTGCGGCGGCGCAGTGTGGCCACCAGCCGCAGGACGTGGGCGTCGCGGCCACGGCGGGCGGCGACGGCGCGCAGGTCGGAGACGAAGACCCGGGAGTGGTGCGGGTGCTCGTCCTTCGGGTAGAGCGTGCGGGCGGCGGGGTCGGTGAACCAGCGGTAGACGTAGCTGGCCTGCGGGCCGGTCCGCATCGGGTGGCGGCCGATCAGGGCGGCGGCCGGGTCGTTCTGGGCCAGGGTCTCGTGCAGGTCGGTGATGATCATGGCGGGCGTCGTGGCCAGGCGGTCGAGCATGGCCAGCATGGCCGGCTGGACGTGCGCGGTCGGGCCGTGGGCGGCCGGGACCGGGCGGCCCGCGAGGTGGAACAGGTAGTCGCGTTCGTCGCCCTCCAGCCGGAGCGCGCGGGCGAGCGCGGCCAGGGTCTGGGCCGACGGCTGGGCGCCGCGGCCGCGTTCCAGCTCGGTGTAGTAGTCCGCCGACAGGCTCGCGAGCTGGGCGACCTCCTCGCGCCGCAGGCCGGGGACCCGGCGCCGGGGGCCGACAGGCAGGCCGACGTCGGCCGGGCGGGCGCGGGCGCGGCGGGTCTTCAGGAACGCGGCCAGTTCGCTGAGGTTCACCCTTCCATGGTGGCCCCCAGCGGCAGGGCGTAGCCAGGGGGTGGCGACCCCAGGGTCAGCTCAGCCCTGGTCGGCGGCCGGGGTTCCAGGCGAGCGTGGGCGGGAAAGCCGCGTACCCACCCCAGGGAGATCTCCTCATGCGTGTCATCACCCAGCGCGCGCTCGGCGGGCCGGACGTGCTCGAACTCGCCGAGGCCGACCGGCCGGAGCCGGGCTTCGGGCAGGTGCTCATCGCGACCGGCGCGATCGGCGTCAATCCGGTCGACGTGCACGTACGCTCCGGCGCCCTGCCGCTGCTCGGCGAGCCGCCGTTCACGCTCGGCTGGGACGTCGCCGGCGTCGTCGAGGCCGTCGGGCCCGGCGTGTCCGCGTTCTCCGAAAGGGACGAGGTACTCGGGCTGCTCGCCATGCCGGGCGCGGGCAACACCTATGCCGAGTACGTGATCGCGTCGGTCAACGAGATCGTGGCCAAGCCCTCGGGGCTGAGTGTCGAGCAGGCGGCGGGGCTGCCGATGGCCGGTCTCACCGCCTGGCAGGGTCTTGTGGGTCTGGCCCGGGTCGAGGAGGGGCAGCGGGTGCTGGTGCACCGGGCCGCCGGTGGCGTCGGTCATCTCGCCGTGCAGATCGCCAAGGCCCGGGGCGCCCATGTCGTCGCCACGGCGAGTGCGGGGAAGCACCGGTTGCTGCGCCGCCTCGGTGTGGACGAGCCGGTCGATTATCGGGCTCGCGACTTCACCGAGATCGAGCCGGTGGACGTGGTGTTCGACCTGGTCGGCGGCTCGTACGGTGAACGGTCGGCCCGGGTTGTTCGTCCCGGCGGGTTGCTGGTCAGCGCGTACCCGCAGGACACCGGGGTCACGCGGGAGCTGGTCGCCGGGCTCGGCATCCGGCATGCCGTGCTCGTCGTGCACTCGTCCGCTCCCGATCTCGCCCGGCTGACGGCGCTCGTCGCAGACGGGCGGCTCACCGTGCACGTCGATCAGGTGTTGCCGCTGGCGGAGGCCGCCAAGGCGCACATGGTCGTCGAGGGCGGGGCGGTCACGGGGAAGCTCGTGCTCGTGCCCTGATGAAACTGACGAAGCAAGGAGAATCATGAGACGTGTCATCGCCCTGTTCCTCGGTGCCGCCCTGATGGCGGGCCCCGTTTCGCCCGCGTACGCGCATCCTGCTCACCCGACGCCCGGCGCGACGACCGCGCCGGGTGATCCGGCCGATCCGGTCTACGGGAAGGGGTGGTCACGGCGGGCGGCGATCGGCGGCGGGCCCCGGCAGGAGCACGGCGTGGCCGCGCTCGGTCACCGGGTCTACGTGCTCGGCGGCATCGTCATCGACCCGGCCGGTGGCGTCGTGACCACCGGGCGGGTGGAGGTGTACGACACGCGGCGCGACACCTGGTCGGAGGCGGCCCCGCTGCCCGTCGCGATGAACCATCCCAACGTGGCGACGGTCGGCGGGCGGATCTACGTGCTCGGCGGGCTGTCCGGGGGCGCGTCGTGGCAGGCGTTGCGCGACAGCTTCGTGTACGACCCGCGTACCGGCCGGTGGACGTCGTTGCCGCCGATGCCCGCCGGCCTGGAGCGGGGCAGCGCCGCGATGGGCGTACGCGGGACGAAGATCTATCTCGCGGGCGGCATGCGTACGCTGACGCCAGGACCCGGCGGGCTGCAGGACACGGTGGACCTCGTGTCGTCGTACGACGTCATGACCGGGCGGTGGGAGAGCCTGCCGAGCCTGCCGCAGGCGCGCGACCACGTCGGCGGCGCCGTCGTCGGCTCGACCTTCTACGTGCTCGGGGGTCGCGACCGGGGGCAGGTCAACGTGCGCGACACCGTGTACGCGCTCGACCTGCGCTCGCGCCGCTGGTCGGAGCGGGCGCCGATGCCGACGGCCAGGGGCGGGATCGCCGCCGCGGCGGTGGGTGGCAAGATCTACACGTTCGGCGGCGAGGGCCGGCACGACGGGACGAACCCGAACACGGTCTTCGCCGAGGCGGAGGCGTACGACACGGCGCGCGACCGCTGGGTGCGCCTGGCGCCGATGCCGGTACCCCGGCACGGGACGGCCGCCGTCGCGGTGGGCGGCACGATCCACATCCCCGGCGGTGGCACGGCGGGCGGCGCCGCCCCCGTGGCCGTCAACGACGCTTACCGGCCGTGAAGCCGCAGCTCGATTTCCTATGAAACCGGTGCGTGGTGGGCGCGGCGGTAGGCCAGGGGTGACAGGCCCACGTACGTGTAGAAGTGCTTGCGCAGCGCGACCGGGTCGCCGAAGCCGCAGGCGGTGGCGATCCGGGTGACGGGCAGGTCGGTGGACTCCAGCAGCAGCCTCGCGTGCGCCAGCCGCCGCTGGGCGAGCCACTTCAGCGGGCTGCTGCCCACCTCGCCGCGGAAGCGCCGGGTGAAGGTGCGTACGCTCATGTGCGCGTGCCGGGCCATGTCCTCCAGCGTGATCGGCTCGGCCAGCCGGTCCAGCGCCCACTGCCGGGTCGCCGAGGTGGAGCGGTCGGTGTCCTGCGGGACCGGGTGCTCGATGAACTGCGCCTGCCCGCCCTCGCGCCACGGCGCGACCACGCAGCGCCGCGCGGCGGCCGAGGCCACCGCCGCGCCGTGGTCGAGGCGGACCAGGTGCAGGCACAGGTCGATGCCGGCCGCGCCGCCCGCGGAGGTCAGGATGCGTCCGTTGTCGACGAACAGCACGCCCGGATCGACCTCGACCTCGGGGAACAGCCGCGCCAGCGCGTCGCACAGCGCCCAGTGCGTGGTGGCCCGGCGGCCGTTCAGCAGACCGGCCGCCGCGAGCAGGAAGGCGGAGGTGCACAGGCTGACGATGCGGGTGCGCGGCCCGATGCGGGCCAGCGCCGCGGCGACCTCCTCGGGGAGCGCGCCGGTCGCGAGCAGCCGCTCGCCGGGCTCCTGGGTGGCGAGGACGACGGTGTCCGCGCGCTCCAGCGCCGACTCGTCGTGGTCGACGACGATCCGGTAGTCCTCGTGCGTGCGTACCGGCCGGCCGCCGAGCGAGCAGGTGGTGACGGAGTAGAGGCGGGTCCCGTCGGGTTCGCAGGCCTCGTTGAACACCCGGGCCGGGATGCCCAGGTCCAGCGGGAGGACCCCGTCGAGGGCGAGCACGGCGACACGATGCGGCATGGCTGGAATGGTACGGTAGCTGGCTTTCCGGCCACTCACACGCCTCCACGCGTACCCGCCACTGTTGCTTCCGCCGGGGCCGTGAGCAGCGTCCCGGCGGAAGAAAGGTGAGACGACATGATGCGAGCCGTCACCATCAAGGAGTTCGGCGGGCCGGACGTGCTGACCGTGGAGGACGTCGCGCGCCCCGAGCCCCTGCCGACCGAGGTGCTGGTACGGGTGCACGCCGCCGGGGTCAACCCGGTGGACTGGAAGACCCGCGTGGGCCACGGCATGGCCGGGCTGCAGACGTTCCCGCTCATTCTGGGCTGGGACGTCTCCGGCGTCGTCGAGAAGGTCGGCTTCGGCGTCACCACGCTCGTGCCCGGGGACGAGGTGTACGCCATGCCCTGGTTCCCGCGGGCCGCCGGCGCGTACGCCGAGTACGTGACCGCGCCGGCCCGCCAGTGGGCCCGCAAGCCGGCCACCCTTGACCACGTGCACGCGGCCGCCGTGCCGCTGGCGGCGCTGACCGCCTGGCAGGCCCTGGTCGACACCGCCCGCGTACAGGCCGGGCAGCGGGTCCTGATCACGGCCGCGGCCGGCGGGGTGGGCCACTTCGCGGTCCAGTTCGCCTGGCACCTGGGCGCCCACGTGATCGCCACCGCGAGCGCCGCCCGCCACCCCTGGCTCAGGGAGCTCGGCGCCGAGGAGGTCATCGACTACACGGCCACCCGCTTCGAGCAGGCCGTCAAGGACGTGGACGTCGTCATCGACCTGGTGGGCGACGGGCAGGACCGGACCGGCACCCGTTCGATCGAGGTCCTGCGTCCCGGTGGCCTGTTGGTCGCCGTCCCCGGCGGGGTCTCGCCTGAGCTGGTCCGGGCGGCCGAGGTGGCCGGCGTGCGCGCCACCCCGTTCCTGGTGGAGCCGGACGGCCCCGCGCTGACCACGATCGCCGGCCTGATCGACGAAGGTCAGGTCGCCGTCGAGGTGGCGGAGACCTTCCCGCTCGATCAAGCCGGCGCGGCCCACGCCCGGGGCGAGGCCGGCCGCACGCGCGGCAAGCTCGTCCTCACCCTGGCCGGCTGATCGAGATCACCGTCACAGCAGGCCCGCCTCGGCGAGGGCCCGGTGGTCGAACCTCCTGCTCACGATGTTGGGATCGCGAACGTGGTGGCGCGCGTCGGCGGCCGGGACCAGGCGCCGGTGCCTGATCTCGAACCGCGGCTCCCACGGATGCACCAACGTCATCGCCCGCCAGAAGGCGCGGACCAGGACGAGCCCCTGCTCATGCCCACGGACGCACTCGCTGCGGACGTAGCCGAGCAGCCGCGCCGCGGTGACCGTGACGCACGCCTCCTCCCACATCTCGCGGCGCAGCGTCTCTTCGTAGGTCTCCTCCCCTTCCGGACGTCCTGCCGGGAAGCCCCAGTGCTCGCCGTCGTGGCTGATCAGGGCCAGCTCGCCGGCGTCGGTCAGGCAGACCCCGGCGGATCCGTGCGGCCTGCCCGGCGGGGGGTCGCCGGCGGGATGCCAGGACACCAGCCAGCTCTGTCCGTGACTCTGGGCCGGAAGGGGCTCGTGGTCCGGGGCGGGCACGATCGGTTCCGTCATGGTCCTGCCCATCCCCCGATGCCGGCCAGATCACTCCCCGACCGAGACGGGTGAGGCCGGTCGCTCGCGGGGCAGTTGCCGTCCCAAGCGGCAGCTCCGATTGAGTACGGCCCTACTCAGGCCCGCTCCGGTCGCCGACCTCATCGTTGGATCGTCCAACAGCTTTGGGGGGTTTGACCATGATGTCTCCGTTCGTGCCCTACAGCCGGCGCGATGTCCTGCACGCGGCCGCCGGGCTCGGCGCGCTGCTCGGGCTCGACCTGGCGGGGCTGGGTCGCGAGGTACGGACCGCGATGGCGGGGCCGTTCGGATGGGTGGCGCGGCACAACCTGACCGCCGACCAGTTCCAGGCGGAGTGGGACCGGCTGGCAGGGCTGGGCTACCGCCCCACGCATGTCGACGGGTACGCCGTCGGCGGCCAGGCCCGGTACGCGGGCATCTGGGAGCAGGCGCCGGGCCCGCCGCTGATCGCCAGGCACGGGCTCACCTCGGCGCAGTACCAGGCCGAGTTCACCCGCGTCACCGGCCTGGGATATCGCCCGGTCGTGGTGAGTGGCTACGAGGTCGGCGGGCAGGCGCACTTCGCGGCGATCTGGGAGCAGACCGGCGGCCCGCCCTGGGTGGCCCGGCACAACCTCACCTCGGCCGAGTACCAGGCCGAGTTCGACCGCCTGCTCGGCCTCGGATACCGGCTCGTGCTCGTGGACGGGTACCAGGTCGGCGGGCAGGCGCGGTTCGCCGCGATCTGGGAGCAGACGGAGGGGCCGGCCTGGGTGGGGCGGCACAACCTGACCGCCGCCCAGTACCAGGCCGAGTTCACCAACCTGACGAACCAGGGCTTCCGTCCGGTTCACGTCAGCGGGTACATGGTGGGTAGCACTGAGCTGTTCGCGGCGGTCTTCGCGCACGGCGACGGCCCGGTCTGGTCGGCCAGGCACGGTCTCGACTCGGCCGCCTATCAGGCTGCCTTCGACGATCACGTGCGCCGCGGCTACCGGCCGGTCAAGGTGAGCGGGTACGGCCTGCCGCGCTTCGCCGCGATCTGGGTGAGCCAGACCGCGAACGACTTCTCCCGCGCGGACGCCGCCGTCAACCGGCACCTGACCGGTTCTGGCGTGGCCGGCATCTCGCTGGCCGTCGCGCGCCGCGGCGCGCTGGTCTTCGCCAAGGGGTACGGCCTGGCCAGGCGGGACACCGGCGAACGGCTCACCGAACGGCACATCATGCGGGTGGCCAGCGTCTCCAAGCCGATCACGGCGGTCGCGGTCATGCGGCTCGTCGAGTCCGGCCGCCTGGCGCTCGACCAGCGAGTCCTCGGGACCGGCGCCCTCCTGGGCACGCGGTACGGCACCCAGCCGTACAGCGCGGACCTGCGCTCGATCACGGTCAGGCACCTGCTGGAGCACACCGCCGGAGGCTGGCCCAACGACGGCACCGACCCGATGTTCACCAACCCGACGATGAACCAGACCCAGCTGATCACGTGGGTGCTGGACAACCGGCCGCCGCAGTTCGCGCCCGGCACCAGGCACATGTACTCGAACTTCGGCTACTGCCTGCTCGGACGGATCATCGAGCAGGTCAGCGGGCTGTCCTACGCCGACCACGTCCGGCAGAACGTGTTCGGGCCCAGCGGGATCGGCAACATGCACCTCGCCGCCGACACGCTCGCCCAGCGGCGGCCCGACGAGGTCGTCTACTACGGCTCCGGCGACCCGTACTCCATCCCGGTGCGGCGCACGGACGCGCACGGCGGCTGGCTGGGCTCGCCGGTGGACGTCGTCCGGTTCGCGGTGCGCGCCGACGGTTTCCCCACCGTCGGTGACCTGCTGCGCCGCGACACGATCAGCACCATGACCACGCCGTCGGCGGCCAGCCCGACCTACGGGCTCGGCTGGTACGTCAACAGCCTCGGCAACTGGTGGCACACCGGCCGCTACATCCCGGGCACCGAGGCCGTCATCGTCCGCACCGGGAACGAGTTCTGCTGGGCCGCCGCGGCCAACGGCAACAACGTCGACCTGGACGCGATGATGTGGGACGTCTACCGATCCGTCTCCGTCTGGCCCGCCCACGACCTGTTCTAGCCGGCGGTCAAGGGATCAGGCTCTCGGCTCTACTTGAAGCAGTCCTGCTTCTTGAGGAAGAGGCCCACGCCCAGCACCTTCGTCTTCGAGAGGTGGAAGACGAAGGTCGCCCTCCGGTTGCCGGGCACACTGGCGATGGGCCCGTCCGCGTTGATCCTGAAGTCGGGATAGGCCCGCCGGAGCTGGGCGATGGTCGAGCCTCTGCCGATTCCTTGCGGAGTGCGTACGTTGCCCGGCGCCGCGATGGCGGCGACACCGTGCCTCTTCGAGATGAAGACGCCCGCCCGGTCGTTTCCGTAGCGCTGTTCCTTCAGGTCCCACGTCGTGCAGGTCGGCAGGGAGTTGCGGACGGACTTGCGAACGATCTTCCCGGTCGCCCTGGCCTGGGCCGCGGTCATGCCAAGCTTCACGGAGCCGTAGCCCGTGGGGCCTAAGAGGAGCTTCTGCTCGGCGAGGGCCGGAGTGCCGGCGAGCATGATTCCCCCGGCGAGCGCGGCGGCCAGGGCCGAACGGCCGAGGTTCAGAGTGTGATTTTTCATGATCGCAGACCCTACAGGTCTTGACTCAACGATGTCGGCGGATCACTCATCCAGGCGGTGATCTCGCGGCTACGTCAAGGAGGCCGTGCGGCAGCGGACGCGGACGGAGGGTCTGACGCCGTGCGGTGGCCGCAGGGTCGAGGCGTGCGCGTGGACCAGGTCGTGCAGCCGGTAGCGGCCAGGGGACGGCTCCTGGAGGAGATGGGCGTCCAGGAGCGGGTCCAGCAGCCGGCTCGCCCGGTCCACCGTCGTGTTCAGCAGGGCGGCGGCGGTGCCGAGGGTGAAGGACGGGTGCGGGGCCGAGCCCAGGAGTCGGTAGGCCCGGCGCTGGTCGGGGGGCAGGCGTTCGTAGGAGCGGTTGAGTGCGCCGGTGACGCTCTGGTGGCCGGCCACCAGTTCGGCGAGGCGGTCGGTGGTCAGGCGGTCGAGCAGGTGGCAGGCGTTCCACGAGGGGTGGGCCTGGAGGCGGGCGGCGGCGAGGCGGATGGCCAGGGGAAGCAGGCCGCAGCGGCGGACGATCTCGGC
The DNA here is from genome assembly GCF_039529435.1 of Nonomuraea maheshkhaliensis. NCBI lineage: Bacteria > Bacillati > Actinomycetota > Actinomycetes > Streptosporangiales > Streptosporangiaceae > Nonomuraea > Nonomuraea maheshkhaliensis. The sequence continues at coordinate 6,979 of NZ_BAAAMU010000053.1, read as the reverse complement.
CAGCGCGTCAGGAGGCGCGTCAGGGTCGCAGCCCGCGGTGCGGACGAACAGGGCGACCGCCTCGGTCAGGGGCAGGGTGTCCAGGGACAGGATCCGGGCGTCGCCGGGGCAGGTCAGGCGGTGGCGGCTGGTGACGATCACCCGGCAGCCGGGCGTGGCGGGCAGGAGCGGGTCGAGCTGGTGTTCGCCGGCGGCGTCGTCCAGGACGATCAGGAGCCTGCGGCCGGCCAGGACGCTGCGGTACAGCGCGGCGCGGTCGTCCAGGTGCCACGGGACGTGCTCGGCGGGCACACCCAGGGTGCGGAGCACGCGGGCGAGCGCGTCGCCCGGCTCCACCGGCGCCGCCCCCTGGGCGTGGCCGTGCAGGTCCACGAAGAGCTGCCCGTCGGGGAAGAGAGGGGCCAGGCGGTGGGCGGCGTGCACGGCCAGCACCGTCTTGCCCGTCCCGGCCATGCCGGTGACGAACACGACCGGCTGGGTGCCGCGGGCCGTCACGAAGGCCGCCTCGCGCTCCCGTACGCCGGGCGCGGCGACGTCGGCGGGCAGTTGACGCGGGACGGTCCACGGTCGCGGGTCGGCCACGACGGGCCCGCCCGTGTCCGTACCGGCGACGGGTGCGCCGGCGGCGCTGCGGGCGGCCGTGTTGAGGGCCGCCCGTTCGGCCTCGTCCAGGTCCAGTGCCCGCGCCAGCAGCAGGACCGAGGTGGTCCTGGGCCGCAGCAGCCCGTCGTTCTCCAGCCGGCGCACCGTCCTGACGTTCAGACCGGCCCGTTCGGCGAGTTGTTCCTGCGTCAGCAGCGCCCGCCGGCGCCACGTGCGCAGCAGTTCCCCCAAGGACATCCCGGCACCGGGATACATTCCTCCGACACCCCCGTTCTCATCGTCGGCCTGTCTCACGACGCATCCCCCGTCGTTCTTGACCATCGAAACCGCGTCCCGCCTGTTCAAGCCACCGTTCGGACGGCATTGGACGGAATCGGACGGGACGGGCGAGCCCGGCATCGCGCGCAAACATGATTGAGGGCGTGCGGGTGATTGGCCAGAATGAGCGCCATGGGCGAGCGAGGCGGGGGCGGCCGATCTCACGACGTGTGCCCCTACCAAGGTCTGGTCCCGTTCGAGAGCACGAAGGCGGAGCTGTTCTTCGGCCGTACGCGGGCGACCCGCGGCCTGCTGGACCGCCTGGCCGGCCGGCTGGCCGGGCACGGATCCGTGCTGCTCGTCTCCGGCGCCTCGGGGGTGGGCAAGTCGTCGCTGCTGCGCGCGGGGCTGATGCCGGCGCTGGCGGAGGGCATGCTGCCGCTGCCCGGGTCGCGGGACTGGCCGCGGCTGCTGGTGACGCCGGGCGCCGATCCGTTCGCCGCGCTCGCCGCGGCGTGGGTACGGGAGTTCGGCGGCACGGCCGAGACGACGGCCTCGCGCTTGCGCCACGCGCCGGGTGACGCGCTCAGCAGGCGGTTCGTGCTGGTGGTGGACCAGTTCGAGGAGCTGTTCACGCTGGTGAGCGACGAGCGGGAGCGGCAGGCGTACGTACGGACGCTGCATGCCCTGGCCCAGGGCCGGGACGGCGCCGCGGTGATCGTCGGGGTGCGGGCCGACTACTGGGACCGCTGCGCCGCCTACCCGCGGTTCGCCGCGGCGATCCAGGACGGCCAGGTCATCGTCGAGCCGATGACGGAACCGGACCTGCGGCTGGCCATCACCGGCCCGGCGGCCACGGCGGGCCTGCGGCTCGAACCGGGGCTGGTGGAGATCATCCTGGCGGAGCTGGGGGCCGGCGACGGGTACGAGGCCGGCGCCCTGCCCCTGCTCTCCCAGGCCTTGCGCAACACCTGGGAGCGGCGCGAGAAGGACACGCTGACGGTCCGCGGGTACGAGGACTCCGGCCGGGTCCGCGACTCCGTCCGGCGTACGGCCGACGAGGTCCTCGACGTGCTGCGGCCGGACGACCGAAAAGCGGCGCTCAGGGTGTTCCGGCGGATGACGACGATCACCGCGGGCGGCCGGGTGGCGCGGCGCCGGGCGACGCTGGCCGAGCTGCACGCCGCCGCGTCCGCGCACGACGCGCAGGACCGGGAGCGGACGGCGGCGCTGCTGTCCGCGTTCGCCGACCGGCGGCTGCTCACCCTGCACGAGGACAGCGCCGAGATCGCCCACGACGCGCTCCTGACCGCCTGGCCCGCCCTGCGGCGCTGGCTCGAACCCGATCTCTCCGCGCAGTCGGTGTACGACGGGCTGGTGGAGGCAGCCGCGCAGTGGGCGGACAACCACCGCGACCCCGCCTTCCTCTACCGGGGGCCCCGGCTGCTGGCCGTCCAGGACAGCCGGCCCCGCTGGGAGCGCGATCCGGACAGTTTCCCTCCGCCCGGCGCCACCGTGGAGAGCTTCGTCGCGGCCTCCGAGCGGGAGGCGCGGCGGACGACCCGGCGCCGCCGGCTCGTCATGTCGGGTCTGGTGGCGCTGTCGGCGATCGCCCTGGTCGCGGCCGGCACCGCCGTCAACGCGGCGGACGCGGCGAACCGGCAGCGCGGGCTGGCCAGTTCCCGCCAGCTCGCGCTGCACAGCGAGGTCACCGGCGACACGGCCCTGGCCTCGATGCTGGCCGTGGCCGCGTGGAAGATCGCGCCCACGAACGAGGCCCGCAACCGGGTGCTGACCGCGGCGACCCGTACCGGCAGAGGGACCCTGACCGGGCACGGGCGCGGCGTCAAGGCGGTGGCGTTCAGCCCCGACGGCGCGCTCATCGCGACGGGCAGCGACGACGGGACGGCGCGGCTGTGGGACGCGGCGACGCGACGGCAGATCGGCGCCCCGATCACGCGAGGTCGATACGAGTGTTCGAGCGTGCGGCTGGCCCTGAGCACCGACGGCCGGACGCTGGCCACGGCCTGCCTCGACAGCGTCCTGTTCTACGACGTGCGTACCCGTCGCCAGGTGGGCTCCGAGGTGAAGGCCGGCGGGGTCGTCAGGACGCTCGCGTTCAACCCGGACGGCAGGACGCTCGCCACCGGCGACAGCAGCGGCGTGGTCCAGCAGTGGGACGTGGCCACGCAGCGCCCGCACGGGGCTCCCATGGGCCGGGCGCACGAGGGGTTCGACCATAAGAAGGCCGTCCTGGGGATCGCGTACAGCAAGGACGGGAAGACCCTGGCCACCGCCGGGGAGGACAGGACCGCGCGGCTCTGGGACACCGCCACGTCCCGGCAGTTCGGCGAGCCCTTCACCGGACACGCCCAGCCCGTCACGGACGTCGCCATCAGCCCCGACGGGTCGAGGCTGGCCACCGTGAGCTGGGACCGTACCGGCCGGGTGTGGGACGTGGCCACGCGGAAGCAGAAGGGCAGGCTCATCGACCGCACCGCCGGCTACTCCTCGATCGCCTTCAGCCCGGACGGCACCAGGATCGCCACCGGCGGGGACAGCGGGCGCACCGTGGTGTGGGACACGGCCAGCCGGCGGCAGGTGTTCGCGCTGGCCGACAACTACTCCGGTGTCGACGACATCACGTTCAGCCCGGACGGGACGCTGCTGGCCGCCGCCAGCGGCGACGGCGTGGTCCGGCTGGCCGACCCGTGGACGCTGCAGCAGAAGGGGACCCATGTGCCGGCGTCGGGAGCCGTCGCGCTGAGCCCGGACGGGCGGATCCTGGTCACCGGCGTCGCCGACGAGAAGAGCCCCGACCTCCAGCTGTGGGACGCGGCCCACCAGCGCCCTCTCGGCCCGCCGCTGCGTCCCGTGACCGCCCGCCCCTCGGCGGCGTACCGGCTCCAGTTCACCCCCGACGGGCGGACGCTCCTGTCGGAGAGCCTGGACGGGATCCGGCTCTGGGACGTCGCGAGCCGCCGCGAGATCGCGCACGAGAAGTCGCTGCACCACGCCCTGATCAGCTCCGACGGCCGGTTCGTCGCCGCCCAGCGGGACAAGTCGCTCGTGTTCTGGGACCTCGCGAGCCGCAGGGACTTCGGGCCGCGCATCACCGTACGCGACGCGACCGACGTCATCACGGCGATGGCGCTCAGCCCGGACGACAGGATCGTGGCGACCGCGGGCTTCGACGACCGGATCCGCTTCTTCGACGTCGCCACCGGCAAGGAGCTGCCCGGCCCGACGTTCAAGGCGCACGGCGGGCTGGTCAACGACCTGGCCTTCAGCCCCGACGGGCAGCGGCTGGCCGTGACCGCGTACGACAACAGCGTGCGGCTGTGGGACGTGCCGCGCCGCCGTCCTGTCGGCATCGGCCTGATCACCGACGACGGCATGGCGACCGCGCTCGGCTTCAGCCCCGACAGCAAGGTGCTGGCCACCGGGCTCATCGGCGGCGACGTGCAACTCTGGGACCTGCTGACCTACCGGCGGCTCGGGCCCGCGATGAGAGGCCACGGCAAGAGCCCGACCGACCTCGTCTACAGCCGCGACGGGACGACGCTCGCCACCGCGTCGGGAGACAGGACGGCGCGGCTGTGGAACGTCCGCACGCCCCCTGACCTGGTGGCCGCGGCGTGCGCGAACGCGGGGCGCTCCCTCACCCGCGAGGAGTGGGAGAATCTCGTGCCCCAGGAGGAGTACCGCCAGACGTGTCCCTGACCCTGAGGACGGAGACCACGACGATGTTCCTGCGAGGCTTACGGCGGCGGACAGGCCGGCCGGTCCCGGAACTGGTCGCGTTGTTCCGTTCGATCGTCGAGGGCGGCCGCGACTTCCATCCGATCGCGTCCGACTTCCTTGAGCACTTCATGGACGGCGCGGGCGCGTCGCGGACGATGTCGCAGCGGTGGCTGCGCTCGTTCAAGGTGATCAAGAAGGCCGAGCGCAAGAACCAGCGCCGCTTCGAACGGCAGCTCGCGCGGAGCGCGCGGCAGTTGCGGGAGGGAGAGTCGAGCTGGTTGCACGACCACTGGGACGCGCGGATCAACGCCTTCATCGGCACGGAGCTGTTCTACGTCAGCAGGATGAGCCTGCTGCGCTCGCAGGGGTCGTTCGTGCTGACCAGGGACGGGCCCGAGGTGAGCGTGTCCGGCACGGTGCGGCACCGCTGGTTCGACCCCTACGACTGGGACCGGGGGCGCTGGGTCTACATCCCGCGCCACGGGTTCGTGCCCATCGCGGTCGGCCGTGACCTGGTGGAGGCCGACGAGGCGCGCAACTTCCTGATGGAGTCGCGGCACGTGCAGACGCTGGAGGGCCGCTGCCGTGACGGCCGGTGGCCGTGGCGGCACGGCGACGAGTTCGTCTGGTCGCTGGTACGGGCGGGAGAGGGATGATCGAGGAACGTCCCCGGCCGCCTGATCCGATCGGGGCGGGCAGCACCGAGGACTTCGTAGGGGCGCTGGTCCGGCTCAAGCAGTGGGCGGGCGAGCCGTCCCTGAGCCGGCTGCGCTCGCTCGGCGGGCAGACCACGGCCGCCGACGGAGCCACGGTCGACATGCTGCCCAAGAGCACGGTCTCGCACGTTCTGCGACAGACCGACCGGCTGCCGCGCTGGGACTTCGTCCGGGCTTTCGTGACCGCGTGCCTCCACTACTGCGAGTACCCGTCCGAGCTGGTCCCCGGTGAGCTCGAACGCTGGCGGGCGGCCAGGACGGCCCTCGCGGAACCGTCCGTTCCCGTGCTCGTCGATGAGCCCGCCATCGCCACGCCCGACCCCGCCGTGGAGCTGCTGATCCGCCGGGTGCTCCGCGAGGAGGACCGGGCGCGCAAGGGGCTGCTCGGCGGCTACAACCTCGCGGCGCTCTCCTTCAGCCGGTACGGCGACCCCGGCGAGACCACGCACGATCTGCACACGATCGGCCGGTTCTTCGACGGCCTGAGCCCGCGCCGCCTGCTGGTCGTGGGCGAGTCGGGGGCGGGCAAGACGGTGCTGGCGATCGAGCTGGTGCTGCAACTGCTGGAGCCCGTGCTCACCGGCCGCCTCGACCAGGGCAAACCGGTGCCGGTACGGCTGAACGCGGCCCGCTGGACCCTCGGCCGGCCGTTCGAGACCTGGCTGGCCGAGCAGCTCGCGCAGGACTTCGGGCTGGCGGCCAGGGACGCGCAGCGGCTCGTACGTGACCGCCGGGTGCTGCCGGTGGTGGACGGGCTGGACGAGCTGGATCCCGAGCCCGGATGGGGCCGGCCGCGCCGGGCGATCGGGCTGCTGGCCGAGCTCAACCGCTACAGCGACCTGTCCGGCCGGCGGCCTGGCGCGGTCGTCGTGACCTGCCGGGCCGACCGGCACGCCGAACTGCGCGAGGCCGGAGTCGGGCTCGACGACGCCGCCCAGATCCACCTGCATTCCCTGACCGACCAGCAGATCGGCGCATACCTGCGGGCCCGCTGGCCGGACGGGCACCCCCACGCCGCGCGGCGCGAGGCCGTCCACGAGGCGCTGTCCGGGCCGGCGGGCAAGGCCGTGCACGCCGCGCTGTCCACGCCGTGGCGGCTGGTGCTGACCGTGACCGCCGTGGAGTCGGGCGCCGATCCGGACAAACTGCTGCGGGTTGAGCCGGGGCTCGACAGCGGTGAGGGAGCGGCGCGGATCGTCAGGAGGCTGCTGGAGGCGTACGTGCCGGCGGCGACCGTGCTCACGCCTCGTGCCGCCGCGCAGGGGGCCGCGTACCAGCCGGATCAGGTGCGGTCGTGGCTCGTGCTGCTGGCCGGTCACCTGCGCCGGCAGGCCGCGCGGGGAGCCGCGACGGACCGGCCGCCGCCGGGGCTGACGGCGATCGACATCGTGCCGCACCTGCTGTGGCCGATCGGCGGCCGGCGGATCGTCCTGATCGTGCACTGCCTGGCCTGCGTGCTCTTCGCGTGCGTCGCGATGCTGGCGTTCTGGACGGGATCGGCGGCCGGCGCGGCCGGGACCGGGGCCGAGCGGGTGCTCACCCTGACGCTGATGGCGAGCTGGGTGGCCCTCGCCACCGGACTGTCGCTGTCACCCTGGCCGGCCGCCGCCGGGGGGGGCAGCGGGGTGCCCCGGCGGGGGGGGGGGGTGGGCGGGCCG
>NZ_BAAAMU010000052.1:45801-72615 GCF_039529435.1 Nonomuraea maheshkhaliensis | reverse complement strand
CGCCCTTCGCGCTCCGGGCGGCTCGTGGGACCGCGCCGGCATCGCCGTCACCGCCACCGGCGGCGGCCTGCTCAACGGCGACGCCGGCATCGTCAACCATGCCGAGGACGCCGATCTCCTGCTGGTCGCGGTCACGACGGCGGCAGGGCCGGCCGTGTTCGTCGTGGCGGCCGGGCATCCCGGGGTGTCGATCCGCGCGGTCGAGACCGTCGACCGGACCGTGCGCGCCGCCCGGGTGACCCTGGCCGACGTGCCGGCCGAGCCGCTGCGCTGGGCGAACGACGACGTCTTCGAGAACGTCGTCCGGCGGCTGACCGTGCTGGTCAGCGCGGACCTCGTCGGCGCCGCGGGCACGGCGATGCGGATCACGCTCGACCACCTCCGTGCGCGCCGGCAGTTCGGCCGCCCGATCGGGAGCTTCCAGGCGATCCAGCACGAGCTGGCCGAGCTGTACGTCGCCTGGACGACGATCACGCACGCGTTGTGGTACACCGCCCACGCCCACGACACCGGGCGTGACGACGCGACGCTGATGACGTCGGTGGTCAAGAGCCGCGCCGCCGACCTGGCCGGAAGGATGTCCGCCGCGATGGTGCAGTTCCACGGCGCGATGGGCTTCACCTGGGAGCACAGCGCGCACCTGTTCTTCAAACGGCTGCACAGAGACGCCCACGACTTCGGCGACGACGGCTGGCACGACCCGATCATCGCCACGGCCGCCATCGGGCCGGGAACCCGTCCTCCCCAGTCCCTCCCAGGAGGTGCCCCATGAGTGTTGTTCCGGCAGGCGGACGCGGCCGTGCCGCGTTGCCCGCGCTCCTCGCGGCCGTCGTCCTCGTCCTCGCGGCGTGCGGCGCGCCCGCGGCCCAGGGCGGCTATCCGACGAGGAACGTGCAGCTCATCGTGCCCTATCCGGCCGGCAGCGCCATCGACGCGACGGCCCGCGCGCTGGTCGAGATCGTCAACGGCGAGGGCAAGCTCGGCCGGCGCGTCCAGGTGGTGAACAGGGAGGGCGGCGCGGGCGCGGTCGGCACGACGGCGACGCTCGGCGCCAAACCGGACGGGCACACGATCGGCCTCGTGCCGGACGGCCCGCTGACGCTGCTCCCGCGGACCGAGCAGGTCTCCTACGACCCGGAGGCGATCTCGGTCATCAGCGAGGTCACCACGTCGCCGGTGCTGTTCGTGGTGCCGGGCGAATCGCCGTACAAGAGCGTCGCCGATCTGGTCGCGGCCGCCAAGGCCAAGCCCGGAGCCGTCACGATCGCCGAGGGGCCGCTCAACTACGCCATCCCGGCCGGGAAGTTCGAGCAGCTCACGGGTACGCGGTTCAAGCACGTCAAGTTCGACGGCGACCAGGCCACCGTCACGGCCCTGATCGGCGGCAACGTCGAGGTGGGCGTCATGCAGCTGGCCGGCGGGATGGCGCAGCTGAAGGCGGGCAAACTGCGCGCGCTGGCCATCGCCTCCGCCGAGCCCATCGAGCTCGCCCCCGAGATCAAGACCTTCAAACAGCAGGACGTCGCTCTGGAGTGGGAGGCCTACAACGTGGTGATCGCGCCGAAGGGGCTGCCTGGCGACGCCCAGCGGGAGCTGAACGAGGTGTTCGGCTCGGCCGTCAAGAGCCCGAAGTTCGCCGAGGCGGCGCGGAAGCTGGGGCTGGTCGTCAGCGGGGCCGACGGTGAGACGGCCAAGGCGCGGCTGGCCAAGAAGACCGCTGAGGCGGCGAACCTGATCGCGGTGAAATGAGAAGATCGGGTCTTGTGCGAGAGAGCGCCAAGCCGGAGGTGATCGTCGCCGGCTCGCTGCTGGCGCTGGGTCTGCTGTACGGCGCGCTCGCCCTCGGTGAGGGCCTGGGGACGATGGCGGACACCGGGGCGGGCTTCTTCCCCTTGATCGTCGCGCTCGTGCTGGCCGTCGCCGGTGCCGTCGTCCTGGTCCAGAGCCGCCGGCGGACGCCGGGTGACGTCGCCTTGCCGGAAGCCGGCGACGTCACCCCGGCTTTGGACGGTAGGGTCGCCCGACCGGAAGGCGGCGACGTCACCTCGCCGGGCGCCGGCGATGTCAGCGTGGAGGGCGGGGGCGACGGCGAGGTGCGCTGGTGGCGGATCGCCGGCGTGCTGGCCGCCGCCCTGCTGGTGCCCGCGGTGGGCGACACCGTGGGGATGGTCGTGACGTTGTCGATCTCCTTGGTCCTGATGGCCAAGATCATGGGGGTCTCCCGGTGGAGCAGCGCCGTGCTCTTCGGCCTCGCCTTCGGCGCGGCCACCTGGCTGATCTTCGTTCGCTGGCTGGCCGTCCCCCTGCCGAGCGGCACGCTCGGCCTGTTCTGATCCCGGCCTGATGTGAACGGAAGGACGCCCCGTGGGTGACGCGATCGACAACCTCGGCGCGGGCTTCGCCACCTTCGCCGATCCGGCCTACCTCGTCCTCGCGCTGGTCGGCGTGGTGCTCGGCACGGTGGTCGGCGTGCTGCCCGGCATCGGACCGATCGGCGCCATGTCGGTCCTGCTCGGGATGACCACGCAGCTGGGCCCCACGGGATCGCTGATCCTGTTCGCCGGCATCTATTTCGGCTCCACGTACGGCGGGTCGACGACCTCGATCCTGCTCAACGTGCCCGGTGAGGCGTCGTCGGTGGTCACGGCGCTCGACGGCCACGCGATGACGAAACGGGGCAGAGCAGGACCGGCACTGACGATCGCGGCGGTCTCCTCGTTCCTGGCGGGCACCATCGCCATCTTCGGCCTGATGATGTCGGCGCCGTGGCTGAGCGGGCTGGCGGTCAAGCTCGGTCCGCCCGAGTACCTGGCATTGTGCGTCGCGGGGCTCCTGCTGCTGGCGGCGCTCGCCGAAGGCTCCGCCGCGAAGGCGATCGTGATGATCTGCGCCGGCCTGGCGATCGGCACGGTCGGGATCGACCCGGCCGGCGGCCAGTTGCGGTTCACGATGGGGTCGGACGCCCTGGCCGAGGGCTTCAGCTTCATCGCCCTGGTCATGGGGGTCTTCGGCGTGGCGGAGGCGCTCACGATGGTCGGCCGGCACCGGCGCCCCGAGCCGGTCAGGGCCCCACGGCTCAGGGAGCTGCTGCCCAGCGGGGAGGAGTCCCGGCGGGCGGCTCCCGCGGCGGTGCGCGGCTCGGTGATCGGGTTCCTGCTGGGATTGGTGCCGGGACCGGCCGCCGTGCTGTCGACGTTCGCCTCGTACGTCACCGAGCGGAAGATCTCCAAGGACCCGGGCCGGTTCGGCAAGGGCGCGGTCGAGGGGGTGGCCGGTCCGGAGGCGGCCAACAACGCGGCCGCGGGCGCGGCGTTCGTCCCGCTGCTGGCGCTCGGGATCCCGTTCGCGCCGACCATGGCGCTCGTGCTCGCCGCGCTGCTGCTCAACGGCATCGTTCCCGGCCCGACGTTCGTCGCGGACCAGCCCGAGCTGTTCTGGACCGTGATCGCCGCGATGTACATCGCCAACCTGATGCTGCTGGTGCTCAACCTTCCGCTGGTGGGGATCTTCACCCGCCTGCTGTCGATCCCGCCGCAGGCGTTGATGCCGTTCGTGATCGGGCTGTGCGTCGTGGGCGTGTACGCCGAGAACAACTCGATGTTCGACGTCGTGGTGATGCTGGTCGCGGGACTGCTCGGCTTCGTGCTGCGCCGGGCCGGGTACAGCATGGCGCCCTTCGTGCTGGCGGTCGTCCTCCAGCCCACGCTCGAAGTCTCGCTGCGCCAGACCCTGGCCTTCTCCGACGGAGATCCCGGGTACGTGCTCGGCCGGCCTATCACGATGGTGATCCTCGGTCTCGTCGTCCTGGCCGTGGCCCTGTCGGTACGGCGAGCGTTCCGCGCGCGACGAGCCGTGAGCCCACGCCCCGGCCGGGTCCCGGAGGAAGAAAGGGCGTCATGACTCAGCAAGTGGGATGGTCCGGTTCCGGTGGGGATGACTGGGCTGACCTGGCGGCGATCCGCGCCCGGCTGGCGGCGGGCGCCGACCCCGGCTCGGGCGTCCACGCCTTCGGCGGTCACGAGGGGAGGCCGCTGCACTTCGCGGCCGAGTGAGGCACTCCTGAGACGGTGGCCGAGCTGCCCGACCTCCGATGAGGCCGCGGTGGCACGAGGGCTGAGCACCGTCGAGAGCGCGGTGGCGCGACGGCTGACCGCCGACGAGGCCGCGCCTTTACCAGGGCGAGGCCGTGGCCTGTCTGTGCGCCATGGCGGGACTGCGACCGGATGACGCCCAGGCCGTCGCCGGCCCGCCGGATCTGTGGATACGACTGCCCGATCGCTGAGGCCGAGCCCATGATCGCGCCCGTCAGCGCCGCCCGCGGAAGGCGTCGGCGGCGGACCTGTCGACGGTCGTCAACTGGGTGTGCACCTGGTCGAAGGCGGACGGATCAAGGTCGCGCAGCAGGGCGCGGGCGTGCCGCCACTGCTCGCCGGCGGCCGGGTGGTCGCCCGCGAGGTGGTGGCAGGCTCCCAGGTGCGCGAGCGTGCTGGCCTCGCCGTACGAGTCGCCGAGCTCCCTGAACACGTCGAGGGCCTGACGGTAGCAGGGGACGGCCCCGGTGGGGTCGCCCTGCTGGAGGCGGAGGTCGGCGAGGCATGACCACGTGTGCGCCTCGTAGGGGCGGTTGCCGAGCTTCTGGTGCCGGACCAGGGCCTGCTCGCACAGGTCGAGGGCCTGACCATGGTCTCCCAGGCGCCCGTGGTACCAGCCGAGGTCGGTGAGCGCGACGGCCTGCCCGACCTCGTCGCCCAGCCGTTCGAAGAGGTCGTGGGCGCGCCGGGCGGCATCGAGCGCGTCGGCCTCCCGCCCCTGGAAGCCGTACACGAGATCACGGAAGTAGTGCGTCCACGCCTGACCGGCGGGGACGTCCTGTTCGAGGGCGGCGTCGAGGTGGTGGTGGGCGTCGTCGAAGCGGCCCAGGTCCGCCAGCGCGGCGGCCAGGTTGCGGCACGCGCGGGCCTTCTCCACCGGGTCGCCCAGCCGCCGGGCAGCGGCGACGGCGGCTCGCTGGGTCTCGGCCCGGTCGTGCCAGCGTCCCCGCCGGTGCAGGAAGACGAACAGCGCCCCCGCCAGCCGGCAGACGTGCCGGTCGAGCCCCAGGCGGGCGGCCAGGTCGAGGGCGGCGAGCAGGGCGGGGCGCTCGTTCTCGAACCAGGCCGTCGCCTCGTCCGTCCCGGCGAATCCGGTCACGCTGACGCCGGGGCGGGGCGCGGCGAGGGAGATCGTCTCGGTACGCCCGTGCAGGTGCGCCGCGGCGGCGAACGCGGAGTGGACGTAGTGGTCCACGACGCGGTGTCGTGCGGCGTCCCCGTCGTCGTCGTGGGCCGCGCAGAGCTCGGCGGCGTACGCGCGCAGCAGGTCGTGGCACGCGTACCGGCCCGGGGCGTGCTCGGTGACCAGGTTGGCGCGGGTCAGCTCGGCCAGCGGCGCCCGTACCCGCTCGACCGGGACGCCCATCAGGCTGGCGGCGGCGGCCGGCGTGCACTCCGGACCGGGATGCAGCCCGGCGACCAGCCGGAACGTCCGGGCCGCCGTCTCGTCCGTGAGTGTCTCGTACGACCAGGAGAAGATCGCCCGTACGTCCACGGCACGGTCGAGTGCGCCGAGGGCGTCTCCGAACTCGCCGGCGAGCGCGCTCAGCGGATGCGCCGGCTGGATCGCGGCGCGGGCGGCGACGATGGCCAGCGCCAGCGGCAGCCCGGCACAGCGGCGGACGATCTCCTCGACGGCTTCGGGCTCGGCCGCGATCCGGTCGTGGCCCAGCCGGGCGGCCAGCAGCCGCCTCGCGTCCTCGGAAGACAACAGATCGAGGGTGAGCGGATGCGCCCCGTACGTCATCACCAGCCCGGCGAGGTGATCGCGGCTGGTCACCACGACCAGGCAACCGGGCGCCCCGGGCAGCAGCGGGGCCACCTGGGCGGCGTCGCGGGCGTTGTCGAGCAGCACCAGCATGCGCCGCCCGGCCAGCAGGCTGCGGTAGAGCCCCGCCTGCGCGGCCGGACCGTCCGGCATCCGGTGCGGCGGCACCCGCAGCGCGTCGAGGAGCTCGCGGACGGCCGCCGCCGGGCGCACGGCCTCCCGTGACGAGTCGTATCCGCGCAGGTCGACGTAGAGCTGGCCGTCCGGGAAACGATCGGCGACCCGGTGCGTCCAGTGCACGGCGAGCGTGGTCTTCCCGACCCCGGCCGTACCGGCGATCACCACGATCGACGGCGAACGCGCCTCGGCCGGCGGGGGGAGCAGCGCGTCGAGCGCCGTCAGCTCGGCCTCGCGTCCCGCGAACCCGGCGACCGCGGCGGGCAGGTGCCGGGGAACCGCGCGCGTGACGGGCGGGGCGTCGCCGGTGAGCAGGCGGGCGTGCACCTGCCGCAGCTCGGGGCTGGGATCGGCGCCGAGCTCCGCGGCCAGCCGGCGCCGGATCGTCTCGTACCGTTCCAGCGCCTCGGCGGGACGGCCGGCCGATTCCAGGGCCCGGAGCAGCCGTACCCAGAGAGACTCCCGCAGCGGATGCCGCTCGGCCAGATCGGCGAGGTCGGTCAGGACGGAACATGCTCCTGCCGCGAGGTCCAGGTCGGCCTGCCGCTCCAGCGCGGTCAGGTACCGCTCCTGCAGCGCCGGGCCCACCGACCGCTCCAGCCAGTCCGAACGGATCCCGTCGAACGGAGTGCCCCCCCACCGCCCCGGCGCGCGGCCCAGCCGGCCCCCCTCGCCCCCCGGACCCGCCCCCGCCTCGTCGAGCAGGCGCCCGAAGCGGAGCGCGTCCACCCGTTCGGGGTCGGCCGTCAGCAGGTAGCCGCCCGGCCGGGCCTCGATCAGCCGCTCGCCGGCGGTGCCCAGGGCGCGGCGCAGCCGCTTGACGTTCGTCCGGACGTTGGCCCCCGGGCTCCCGCCCGCGTCCGTGCCCCACACCGCGACCGCCAGCCGGTCCGTGCCGACCGTACGGCCCGCCGACATCGCCAGCACGGCCAGCAACGCGCGCAACCGCCCGGCCGGGAGCTCGACCGGCCGCTCGCCGACCGCGACCCGCAGCGGCCCGAGCAGCTCGACGGTGACCACGCGGTGGGCCTCCTTGCCTGGCCGGTGATGAGTTTCACCAGAGTGACACAACTCTGCCACTCCCGGTCCGCCAAGCTGGTGATCATCCCGAACGGGGGAACTCCATGACGCGGCAACCACTTTGAGAGGGACAGGCCATGAGCAAGGTCATCGCGGGGATCTCGATGTCATTGGACGGGTTCGTCACCGGGCCTGACGTCACCAGGGAACACCAGTTGGGCGCGGGCGGCGAGGCGCTGCACCAATGGCTGCGCGACCCGCACCCGCTCGACAGCGAACTGCTGGCCGGGATGCGCGACGGCGCGGGCGCGATCCTGATGGGCCGGCGCTCCTACGACCTGGCCGGGGGCGACGGCGGATGGGGTGACGGCGGCCCGGCCGGTCAGGTGCCGTGCTTCGTGCTCACCCACAAGCCGCCGGCTACCGAGACGGTTCGGGCGCCGTCGGTCTTCACCTTCGTCACCGGCGGCATCCACGACGCGGTGGAGCAGGCCAGGGCCGTGGCGGGGGACAAGGTCACCGCCGTCCACGGCGCCAGCGCCGCGCAGCAGTGCCTCGCCGCCGGTCTGCTGGACGAGATCCAGATCCACCTCGCTCCGGTGCTGCTCGGGAGCGGCACCCGGCTGTTCGAGCGGGCGGGAGGACCGTTCCGGCTGGAACGCGTCCAGGTGGTCGACTCCCCGAACGCCACCCACCTGCGCTTCAAGGTGATCCGCTGACGGCGTCCCCGGAGATGCGCTTCAGGGTGATTCGCTGACGGCGTCGCCGGACTCGTGGAGCAGGTGCGCTCGGCGGAGCACGTCGATCTGCGCGGGGTTGTAGAGCGCCCTGAGGGCGTGACCGGCGGCCCGCCGCGCCGCCTCGGCCTGGCCCGGGGTGCCGGCGCGCGGCTCCAGCGTCACGCCGTGCTCGGTGGCGCCCGGGACGAGGAAGGGCACGAGCCGCTCGGCGAGGGCCTGCCGGGTGGCCTCGCCGGCGTCTTCAGGCAGGTCGCGGAACGCCTCGTCGAGCTCGTCGTTCGGGTGCGCCGCGAGCGTCTCGCGCAGTGCCTCCATCGACTCGTCCGAGAAGAGCTGGGCGTAGATCGTCAGCAGGGCGCGGTCGTTGTCGCGCAGGTCCTGGGCGAGGCCGCTGAAGCCGGTCGGCACCTCCGGTGACGCGCCCGGCTGCGCCAGGGCGGCCAGCTCCCGCCGGATGTTCTCCAGCCGCCGGACCGTCGCCTCCAGCTCGGCGTCCACGGTACGGAAGACCGCGGCCAGCCCTTCGCCGCTCGTGCCCGTCTCGGCCACCTGAGCGAGCGGCACACCGAGCCCGGTCAGGCGCTTGATCTGCAGCAGGCGGGTCAGGTGGTGCACCTCGTAGCGCTTGTAGCCGTTGGACCCGCGCTCGGGCTCGTCGAGCAGCCCGATCTGGTGGTAGTAGCGCACCGTCTTCACGGTGGTGCCCGCCAGCTCGGCGATCTCGCGTGTGCTCCAGGTCATGGGGTCCTCACCTCGTCGTCCCCGTTCCAGGTCGTCCCTCGTGTACGTCGTTCGCGCGCCCAGACCAGGGCGACCATGGCGACGTTGACGGCGGCGAGGATCAGCAGGGCCCCGTCACCGGTGTCGGTGGACCGGTCGATGGTGTAGCCCTCGCCGTCCGCCATCAGCGTGTTGACGCTGGAGAACAGGACGTTGTTGGCGATGTGGAACGCGGCCGGCGCCTCGATGCCGCGGCTGATGATCGCCATCAGCCCCGTGGCGACGCCGATAAAAGTGTAGTAGCCGAACAGCCAGGGGTCGCCGGAGCCGTGCGCGAGCGCGAAGGCCAGGCTGGAGACCACCAGGCCGACGGCCAGGGCCGGGCGGAGCGCGCGTACCCAGGAGGCGGCGGCGGGCAGCGCGGCGGCGCGGAACATCAGCTCCTCGCCGACGGACTGGATCGGGGTGCTCAGCAGGGTGATGACCAGCATGAGGATCGTCGTCCCCGAGACACCGAACGCGACCCAGCCGGGAGACTCGGGGGCGACCAGCGCCACCACCCCGATGCCGGCGCCCACCAGCAGGGCCGCGCCGAGCAGGTACCGCACCAGGCGCCGGCCGTCGAACGCCCGCGGCGAGCTGATCAGGCCGCGCCACGGCACCTTCGCCAGCCGTGCCAGCAGCAGGATCGCGACCACGCCCGAGATACCCACGCTCAGGTTGACGGCCAGCAGCTTCAGCGGGGTGAAGGCGGCGGACATCGGATCGTCACTGCCCTCGATGACGCCCACGACCTGGTACAGCAGGATCTGCAGGAGCAGCATCACGACCGGCGGCACGAGGAGGACGACCAGCGGCCGCCACCAGCTCATGCGGACGTGGGCGCCGAACGGCCGGGAGTCGTCGAGCCCCGGCCCGCGACGTCCGGACGCCGGGTCATCGAACGGCCGGGAGTCGTCGAAGCGCGGCCCGCGACGTCCGGCTGCCGGATCGCCGGCCTGGTGCGGTGAGCTCGGGTGCGCGGGCGTGGCCGGGGTCTGGCCGGGTCCTGGCACGGACATCGGGGTCCTCCTGGGTCGAGACGGACGTTCCACGCACCAGCGAACACCGTGCCCTGGGGGCACACTCAAGCCCGTGCCCCGCCTTCCCGCGCCGCGCCGCCTCAGGGCAGCACGGCGATGGCGTCGACCTCGACCAGGTAGCCCGGCGCGGCCAGCGAGGTGACCCCGATCCAGGTGCTCGGCTGCTGGAGCTCGACGCCCAGCGTCGCGGCCGCCCGCTCGCGCCCGGCGACGAACTGCTCGGCCTTGGCCTCGTCGAGGTCCACGACGTACACGGTGACCTTGGCCAGGTCGGCCACGGTCGCCCCGACGGCGTCGAGCGCCGCGGCGACGTTGAGGTAGGCCTGCTCGGCCTGCGCCGCGACGTCGCCGGGGCCGATGAGATTGCCCTCGGTGTCCCAGGACACCTGCCCGGCCAGATACACGGTGCGCGAGCCCCGCGTGTCGGCGACCTGGTGGTGGACGTCGACCCGGTTGACCCGCTCGGGATGAATCAGCTGCACGCTCATGACTTCGCTCTTCTCCGGACAGGCATCGCCGACGTGTCGTCGAGTTCGATGTGCCCTCGTATGGCGAGCTCGGCGAGCATCGCGCCGCCGAGCGTGTACATCAATGACCGACCTTCGCCGGAAATTCCTGACATCAGGAAAGACCATGCCCTGAGGGCAGGGTCAACCCGGCCCGGTAAAGCGCGCTCACGACCCCAGCCGCTCACGAAGGGCTCAGCGCGGCCAGGGAGCGGATCGGTCCTTGCTCATGCGCAGGATCAGGTCGACGGCGTGCTCCGAGTGGGATCCCGGGGTCAGGACTTCCTGCAAGAGCAGGCCGCGGATCGCGGCGACGGTGACGGTGGCCGTGGTCAGTGCCTCCCCGGCCGCAAGTCCTTCGCGTTCCGCCAGTGAGGCCAGCATCCTGGTCAGGTCGTCGAGCGAGTCGATGAACTCGCGAAAATCCTCCGGCCGGTACGCGGCCAGCCCCACGACGTGGAAGAAGCCCCGGACCCGCGACAACTGCTCGGGCCGGGTGTACGTACGCCAGATCGCCACCACGAACTCGTCGAAGGTCCCCTGCCGGGCCGCGGTGAAAAGGGCCTCGTTGTCACGGGAGCGCTGGGCCTTGAGCATGGCCGCCAGCACGCCAGGAAGCGACCCGAAGTGATAGCGCAGCAGGGCGTGGCTGGTGTCGATCCGGGCGGCGATCTCGCGCAGCGACACCTCCGGTGAGGGAAGGGCCTGGTCGAAGGCGTCGAGGAGCCGGGCGAGGAGACGCTCGCGGGCGTCGCCTCTGCGTTCCGAGCTTGACAGGATCACTCCCGCAGTTTATCCATTGGAAAATATTGCTGGCGGCGGTCAGGGATGCTTCGTCCATGGTCGCAGCCGGTTCGCGACGGCGGAGGGAAACGGCTGGTGGGACGTTTGCAGGTGGTCGGCGCGACGGTCGCGGACGGGTCGGGGCGCGATCCCGTGAAGGCCGGGGTCACCGTCGAAGACGGGCGGATCAGCCGGCTCGGCGGCTCCTCCACCGGAACGGGCGAGCGCCTTGACGCCGGGGGGCTGACGATGACGCCCGGTCTGATCGACGCGCACGTACACCTGGGCCTGTCCAGCCCGATCGAGCCGCAGTTCTCGTTCCGGATCAGTGCCGCCGAGATCGCGGCGGACATCTTCGCCACGGCCGGCGCGGCGCTCGACGCCGGCTTCACCACCGTCAGGGACACCGGCGGGATCGACGGCGGCGTCGTCACCACGATCGCGAAGGGCAAGGTCAGGGGGCCGCGCGTCCTGTCGTGCGGGCCTGTGCAGTGCCAGGTCGGCGGGCACGGCTACTACGGAGCCGAGTGGGAACCCACCGAGTTGTGGAGCAACCACCACATTCCGGGTCTGAGCGCTCTGTCCATGATGTCGGGCAACGCGGACGAGCTGCGCGGCAACGTACGCGAGGCCTTCCGCCGCGGAGCCACGTTCCTGAAGCTCTGCGTGACCGGGGGAGTGGTGAGCGCTCACGATCACCTGACCGACACCCAGTTCACCGTGGAGGAGATCGCCGTCGCCGTCCAGGAGGCCGCGGCACGGGGCACGTACGTGACGGTGCACGCTCACAACAACCAGGGCATCCGCAACGCGGTCGAGGCCGGGGCGCGCTGTGTCGAGCACGGCACCGACCTCGACGAGGCCACGGCCACCCTGATGGCCACGCATGGGGTCGCCCTGGTGCCCACGTTCGCCGTCGTCGAGCGCCTGCTGCACGACCCCGCGGAGGCCGGCCTCGGCGAGTCGGCCCGTGAACGCGTGCTGGGTGTCCGGGAGCGGATGGCGGAGGCGCTCGCCGTCGCCAAGGAGGCCGGCGTGCGGGTCGGGCTGGGCTCCGACCTGATCGGCCCGGCGCAGGACCGCCGGGGCGAGGAGCTCACGTTGCGCGCGGAGCTGGAGACGCCGATGGAAGCCCTCGTGGCGGCCACGAGGACCAACGCCGAGATCCTCGGTCTGGCGGACGAGACAGGGGTCATCGCGCCCGGCATGCGGGCGGACTTCGTGCTATGGAACGGCGACCCGCTCGAAGATCCGAAGCTCTTCGCCGACCCCGCCGCCGCCGTCCTCGTCGTCCAGGCCGGCCGCATCGTGAAGGACCTGCGATGACCGCCATGTGGCAGGGCTGCCTCGCCGACACCGACTACTTCGAGCTGCGTTCCGGCAGCGGGCACGACTACGGCGTCTGGGTCACCACGCCGCCCGGCTACGACCCCGCCACGACGCCGGCGCCCGCCGTGTACGTGATGGACGGCAACTGGGCGGTGGGCATGACGGCTCCGCTCATCGTCACCCAGCTGGACCCCATGCGGCAGATTCAGCCGTACGTCCAGGTCAGCGTCGGCTACGCGGGCGAGGAAGCACAGCACTGGGCCCGGCTGCGCAACAGAGACCTCGTGCCGCCCGGCGAGCCCGTCGCCCAGGAGCTGGTCGAGGCCGTGGAGAAGGGATTCCAGGCGGGCGCGATGACCCGCGAGGCGGCCGACGCTTACCTCGCCGAACTACGCGACACCCACGCCGACGCGTTCCTCGGCTTCCTCACCACGGAGCTGCACCCGCGGATCGAACGCGACTACGGCACGGCCGCGACCGGTCACGGCCTCTTCGGCTACTCCTACGGCGGTCTTTTCAGCCTCTACACCTGGCTCTCCGGCTGCACGCTGTTCGAGAGCGTCGGAGCGGGCAGCCCCGGCGTCGCCGGCGCGGACAGCCAGGTCTTCGCCCAGCTCGACGAGATGGGGGAGAGCGAACGTGCGGCCAGGCTGCACGTGACCTTCAACGCCCGCGAGCTGCTCGGCGACCTGGCCGTCTACCAGAGCATCACGAAGAACACGGCCACCCTCCTGCACCGCCTCACCGCACGCGGCGGCGCCGTCACCAGCGCGATCCTGGACGAAACGCACGTGACCGGCCTGCAGGCGTCGTTCCTGAGCTACCTGCGGACCTGTCGTGCCGAGCGGCTCCATCAGTGTGGCCAGGGGGCGGTGCCGCCGTCGACGCCGAGGGTCATGCCGGTGACGTAGCTCGCGCGGTCGCTGAGCAGCCAGGCGGCCGCTTCGGCGATCTCGTCAGGTTGCCCGGGTCGGCCCAGGGCGGCGAGGGCGCTGAGGCGTTCGACGATGCTCGGGTCGCGCTGCTGCCAGCCGGCCATCATCTCGGTCATCGTGGCGCCGGGCGCGATGGCGTTGACGCGGACACCTTCCCGGCCGTACTCGGCGGCGGCGGCCCTGCTCATGGCGATGACGGCGGCCTTCGTCGCGCCGTACACGCTCTGCCCGGCGGCGCCGAACGTGCCGCCGATGCTGCTGACGTTGACGATCGAGCCGCCGCCGGCGCCCTCGGCGGTCATCGCCCGCAGTTCGGCGCGCATCGCCAGCCACACGCCCTTGAAGTTGACCTCGGCGACGGCGTCGAAGGTCTCGTCGGTGACGTCGGCCAGCCGGCCGCCGCCCTGGCTGCGGCCGGCGTTGTTGAGGGCGCCGTCGAGGCGCCCCCACCGCTCGACCGCCCCCGCGACGGCCCGGCTCAGGTCGTCGGCGTCGGTGGTGTCGGCCTGGACGGCGAGGACCTCGCCGCCGTCTGCGGCGATGCGCTCCGCGACCTGCTCGAGTTCGGCCTTGCGGCGGGCGGTGATGACGACGTGCGCGCCTTCGCGGGCGAACAGGTGCGCGGCGGACGCGCCGATGCCGGACGAGGCGCCGGTGATGAGGATGGTCTTGCCTTTGAGCAGGTCGGTCATCGGGGTCGCTCCCTGGGAAGTGGATTCCTTCTCACCGTGGGCCGGGCCGAGAAGGGGAGGGGTCGCGCCCGTCGTCCGCGATGAGCGCGTGGATGAGCGCGTCACGGACGACGGCGGACGTCCTGTCGTTGCCGGGGTCGCCGGGGTCGCCGGCCACCTTGAGCGCCACGCCCCGGAGGGCCGCGCGGAGCGCGTTCGTCGCCAGCGCCGCGGTGATCCCGGGCCGGAGGGCGCCGGCTCGTTCGAGCTCGTCGAAACCGGCGCGCAGCAGTGCGCCGCTCCGTTCGAACTGGCTCGGCGGCGGGCCCGACGCCGGGTACATCGCGGGGTAGAGCCCCGGGTAGGCGCGCGCGAAGGCGATGTGCGCGTCCCATCCCGCGGCGACCCGGGCGCGCGGGTCCCCGTCATCCGGCGCGGCGGCGGCGTCCTTGCGGTGGAAGTACTCCTCGAACGCCGCGTCGGCCACCGCGCGGATCAGTCCCGCGCGGTCGCCGAAGTGGTGGTAGAGCGAGGGGGCCCGCACGCCCGCGGCGGTGCAGACCGCACGGGTCGTGACCGCGTCGGCGCCGTCGCTCCTGGCTATCTCGAACGCCGCGGCGAGCAGCCGGGCGCGAACGTCGGCGGCTGGGTTCTGTAGCATCGCTATAACTATAGCGCCGCTACACGCAGGTGCGCGCCGGGGCCGGGGAGGAGGTCAGGCGGTCGGGTCGGGGCCGAGCGCGAGGTCCAGCAGGTCGCCGAGCTGGTCGAGCTGCTCCTCCGTGAGGTTTCCGAACGACGCGTCCAGGACTCCGTCGGCGAGTTTCTGGCCGGCGGCGAGCAGCCGTTCTCCCTCGTCGGTGAGCCGGTGCCGCACCGCTCGGCCAGGGCCCGGTATCCGCTCGATCAGGCCGCGACTGGCCATCCGGGTCGCGAGCGACCCGAAGGACTGGTCGGTCTGGAACGTCAGCACCGCGAGGTCGTGCAGCGAGGCGTCCGGGTTGCGGGCGAGGTGCCGCAGTGTGTCCCACTGCACCAGGGAGATGCCCAGGGGGGCCAGAGCCCGGCTGAACGCTCGATGGTGGCGGTGCTGCAAGCGCTTGACGGCGAGGCCGACGTCGCCGGGACGGTGTCGCATACGGGCGAGCTTATCCCAGTGAGGTCAGTTTACTTATATAAGGAAGCTGATATAAGGTTTTTTATATAAGCAAGCTGATTCGCTTAGGAGCGAGCATGCCCTCCACCCCAGCGCCCGGCGGCCTTTGTGCCGACGTCCACACCATCGAGACCAGCGCGGGAGCCGTCGAGCTCACCGTGCGGGCCCATGACCGCACCCGGCCGTTCCTGCTGCTGCACGGCGGCGGGGGCGTGGCCTCGATGGCCGGTTTCGCCGGCCTGCTCGCCGAACGCACCCGCTCGCGCGTCCTGCTGCCCACGCACCCCGGGTTCGGCGGCACGCCGAAAGCCGACGGGCTCACCGGGGTCGGCGCCCTGGCCCAGGCGTACGTGGCGCTGCTCGACCGGCTCGACCTCGCCGACGTCACCGTGATCGGCAACTCCTTCGGTGGCTGGCTCGCGGCCGAGATCGCGCTGCTGGACAGCCCGCGCGTCAGCGGCGCGGTGCTGATCGACGCGATCGGCATCGAGGTCGAGGGCCATCCGCAGGCCGACATCCGAGGATTGTCCCTGCCCGAGATCCAGCGGCTCTCGTTCCACGACCCGAGCAAGGCACCGCGACCGCCGGCCGCCGGCACCCCCGGACCGAGCCCGGACGTGCAGGCCCTGGTCGGCTACGCCGGGCCCGCCATGGCCGACCCCACCCTCGCCGGGCGGCTCGGCCGGATGACGATCCCCATGCACGTCGTATGGGGTGAGAGCGACCGCATCGTCACCCCGGACTACGGCAAGGCGTTCGCCGCCGCGATCCCGGGGGCGACCTTCACCCTGCTCCCTCGCACCGGCCACCTCCCCCAGGTCGAGTCACCCGAGGAACTGCTCGGCACGCTGCTCGACCTCGGCGACCGCTGAACTCCCGTCAACGCCTCCGCCGTCAGCGCCGGCCGTACATCGAACGGTGGCGGAACCACAGGCGCCAGCCGGTCCCGTTCCGCGCGCCGGCCTGCTCGGCGACGATCCGGCGGGCTTGGTCGAGAGCCTCGTCGTCGAGGCCGGCGTAGAAGTCGTCCAGCGGCCCGGAGGTGGTGCAGTAGTCCCACACGGTGTCGAAGTCCGGGACGTCGATCATGTAGTCCGTCACCTGCGTGTACGCCGAGGCGAATCCGGCCCGCCGCAGCCCCGCGGACAGGACGTCGGCCGAGGCGCGTGAGCGAACCCGTTCGCGGATGTCCGGCAGCCCGGCGGCCTCAAGCGAGCCCGCGACGGCCTCGGCGACGGCGATCCCGCACCGCGTGTACGGATTGTCGGCGGCGTCGCTCCACATCGCGAAGGCGTAGCCGGCCCTCGGCCGCAGCACGCGCGCCAGCTCCGCCGCGCCATGGTCCATGTCGCCGAAGAGCAGAGCCCCCAGCCGCGAGACGGCGCCGTCGAAGGACGCGGTGGCGAAGGACAGATCGTGCATGTCCATCTTCTCGAACGACACGTTGGCCAGCCGCGCGACGCGGGCGCGGTCTTCGGCCAGTTCGAGTGAGGCCGGGTCGGAGTCGACCCCGACGACGGTGGCCTTGGGGTGGGTGCGGGCCAGGTACAGGGCCGGTTCGCCGATCCCGCAGCACAGGTCCAGGATGCGCGCGCCGTCGGCGACCGGCCCCAGGTGGTCGGCGAGGTTCACGGTCATCGGTTCGAGGTAGCGCAGGCGAGCCTCGTGCTGGGCGATGAGGCTGGTGTTCTCCGGATTGAAGGAGGTCACGGGGCTACCGCCTGCCGGAGGGAGCCGAGCCGTGCGCACGGCCCGGCGATCGGACAGGGGGTGGCTTGGCTCATCATCACACTCACAGGCCGCGTCGGTCGCGCTGGGAACTTTCTCGGACGCGAGCATAACCAGTCGTACGGGAGCCTTTGTTCCTCCTCCGCCGCGCCGACGGAAACCGGCGGATGCCCCGCGGGAGCGGGTCGCCCGTGGGCGCTCCAGCAGGGAACCCACGCCGGTGATCTACCTGACTCCCACCCGCGACCACTCGTCCTTTCCCGGCCTTTGCCCGGCTTGGTACAGCATTGGGCGAATCCGGGCCGTTGATCTCTAGTAACCCCGCGTCGCGTCGCTAGGTTAGGTTGCAGGGGATGACACATGCTGAGGCGTAGACCCGAATGGTCGGTGCGGACCAGGCTCACCTTGCTGGCGACACTGGTGATGACGCTGCTGTGCGCGGGCTTCAGCCTGCTGATCCTGTCGAGTGTCCACACCGAGCGGACGACCGAACGCAGCCGCCGCAGCCACGACGCGAACATGCGCGCGATCACCCTCCTCGCCCGTGGCGAATTGTCCTCCGTACACACCGAGCGGGGAGTCGCCGCCCTCCAGATGATCGACCCGTCGGGCCGGGTCGTCTCAGCGAGCCCGAACCTGCCGGAACCATCACCGATGGCCACTTTCGCCCCGATGGCCGGACGCATGGGCCGGACGGAGACACTGTGTGACATGCCGGTCTTCCCCGGCGACTGCATGCTCGTCTCCGCCACGATCGCCCCCCGGCACGACGGCAACTGGATCGGCTACGCGGCCGCCCCGGCGCACCCCTGGTACGTCAGCGGCCGGCTCATGGCCGGGGTGCTGACCGGGTCCGTGCTGCTGATCGGGTTCACCGCGGCCGGCGCGTACCGGATCGTCGGCCGGGCGCTCAAGCCGGTCGACATCATCCGCGCCCAGCTCTCCAAGATCACCTCGACCGACCTCGGGCACCGCGTCCCCGTGCCCGGGCCCCGCGACGAGATCCACGACCTGGCCCGCGCCGTGAACCAGACCCTGGACCTGCTGGAGGCGGCCCTGCAACGGGAACGCCGATTCACCTCCGACGCCTCACACGACCTGCGCAGCCCCATCACCGCCATGCGCGCGCAGATGGAGGAGGCGCTGCTGCACCCCGACGAGGCCGACTGGCCCGTCACCGTCACCAGCACGCTGGACAGCCTGCAGCGGCTGCAGGCCATCGTGGCGGATCTGCTGACCCTCTCCCGCCTGGAGGCCGGCTGCGCCGCCGCCTTCAAGCCGCTGGACCTGAGCGACCTGGTCGCCCACGAACTGGACCACCGCCGCCGGCCGCTGACCATCACCCTCGACCTTGAGCCGGCCATGGTGCACGGCGCCCCCATGGAGCTCATCCGCCTGCTCACCAACCTGCTGGACAACGCCGAACGCCACGCCGCCACCACCGTGACCGTCTCGGTGCGCGCCGAGAACGGGCAGGCCGTGCTGTCGGTGACCGACGACGGCCCCGGCATCCCCGACGGCCAGCGCGAGCGGGTGTTCCAGCGCTTCGTCCGGCTCGACGACGCCCGCGTCAAGGACATCAACGGCACCGGGCTCGGACTGCCGATCGCCCGCCAGATCGCCGAACAACACGGCGGCACCCTCACCGTCGAGGACTGCGAGCAGGGCGCGCGCCTCGTCGCCCGCATCCCGCTGTGCCACGCTCAGGCGTAGCCGAGGCGGGTCAGGCGGAGGTCAGAACATCACGGCGCGCCGGGCGATGACGAGCCAGATCGCGATCGGCGGGCCGAGCACCGCGATCGCCACGTTCGCGTTCCAGCGTTCCTCGTTGTCGTCGGTGACGGCCTTGTCGCGGGACCACGTGTACGCCGTGAACCCGGTGGTCGCACTGCTGGCCAGGAGTACCACCACCATGAACCACAGGCTGACGGTCAGTTGCACGCGTTCCGCGGGCGAGGTGTAGTCGGCGGCCAGGTCGTCGTAGGCGAAGATCCAGCCGAGCGCACCGAGGATCATCAGGGCTCCGGCCCACGGCGCGATGTAGGGCAGCAGAGCGAGGGAGATGACGGCGGCGGGCTCGGGCGCCGGGGCGGGACGTGCCTTTACCTGCGTTTCCTCAACCTGCGGCTCGGAGCTCGGCCGGGGCTCCGGGGCGGGGTCCTGATCGGAGGCCGTGGGCGGCGATTCCGCGGGTGCGTCCTGGGGTGGCTCCGCGGGGTCGGGGGGAGGCGCCGGCGCGACGCTCACGGGACGCGGCGGAGGCGGGGAGGGCGAAGGGGAAGCCGGCGGGGGAGGCGACGCGCTCTCGGCCGGACGCGTCCGTGGGGGCGCCGCCTGGTTGCGCGAATGCCGTAGCTGCAGCCAGGCGAGGTAGACCTGTGCGACACCGATGACGATCGTCACAACCAAACTGATCGTGCTTAAGTCCACCGCGCCAGCGTGCCGCCGATCTCAGGGCATCGCAAGCGGCACGCTCCGCCCCGCCGCGCTCGTCCGTAGACGCGCGCTGTCCCGTGGGGCAGGGCAGGTCACCGGCCAACGCCCAGCTGCCGGTCAGCGACGTCGCGGTGTACGCGAACACCGTCCGAGGCGGTGGGTTCGGCTACAGCGCGAACGTCACCTTCAGACGGGAGCCCCAACGCTGACACCTCCAGGGCCGCGTCGCGCTTCTCGCTCGCACACCGTCCGGTCGTTTCGAACGGCCGTTCTTGTACTTTGCCGTACAGCCCAATTCCGCTGCTGACTTCTGTCATACGGGACCGGTGACACAGCCCACTGACCTCCGCCGGGCGAAACGCTCATCCTGGGCGCCATGACCATTCGTCGATTCAGCACGTTCGCCTCGCGGCTGGGAGCCGTGACCCTGACCGCCGCGCTGACCGCCGCGCTGACCGCCGCACTGTTCGCGGCGGGACCCGCGGCCGCCGCCGAGGACGGCGGCCTCGATCGCCAGCGGCTGCGCCAGACGCTGGACGCCGTGCACGAGGCCGGCATGTACGGCATCTACGCGAACGTCGTGGACGGCCGGAGCAGCTGGAAGGGCGCCGCCGGCGTCGCCGACGCCGAGACCCGCCGCCCGGTACGTCCGGAGATGGTGCACCGGGCCGGGAGCATCACCAAGTCGTTCGTCGCCGTTGCCGTGTTACAGCAGGTCGGCAAGAGCACGATCGACCTCGACGCCCCCATCGGCCGCTACCTGCCCGAGCTGATCCCGGGCGAGCGCGGGCAGCGGATCACCGTACGGATGCTGCTCAACCACACCAGCCACATCGCCAACCACGCCGCCGTGATCTTCCCGACGGTCGAGAGCCTGGACGCCAACCGCTTCCGCGACTTCCAGCCGGAGGAGCTGGCGCGGGCGGGGCTCGACGCACCCGCGACCGGGGAGCCGGGGGAGACCCCCGGGTCGTACTCGAACACGAACTACGTCATCGCCGGCCTGCTGCTGGAGAAAGTGACGGGCACGAGCGCCGAGCGGTACATCACCGACCACGTCTTCCGCAGGGCCGGGCTGCGGCACACCTCGTTCCCGCGGACGCCGCACATCCCGGGGCCCAGCTCCAAGGCGTACGAGGCGCTGTTCGGCTACTTCGACCCGCCCCGCGACTACAGCGTCTACAACATGTCCTGGGCCTGGACGTCGGGCGCGGTCGTCTCGACGATGGAGGACCTCAACCGGTTCTTCCGGCTGCTGCTGCGCGGCGACCTGCTCGACCCGGCCCTGCTCGCCGAGATGAAGGAGACCGTGCCCATCCGGTCGCTCGCGGGCGCCGTGCTCGACTACGGTCTCGGGATCTACCCCCTCGACCTGCCGTGCGGCCGGTTCTGGGGGCACGACGGGAGCGTCCCCGGCATGGACACCATCGCCTTCTCCGACGCCGCCGGCGGCCACCAGTTCGCCTTCGGCCTCAACCTGAGGAACTACCGGCAGCTCGACGAGAACGGGTTTCCCGTCGCGCACGCCATCGACTTCGCGATCGGTGACCACCTGCGGGAGGCGGCGTGCGGGCCCGACGCGGGAACGACGGCCAGGGCGGCGCGGCTGTTCCCGCTGATCGGCGTGGACGGGGGCACGGCCACCCCGTGACCCGCCCGCTCACGGGCAGGGGGGACGGTAGGGGAGACCGGGCAGGCGGCGGGCCCATTCCGCCGGGCTGATCACGGGATGGGCGAGCGCGCACGCCTGCCGGGCGGCCTGGCCGGAGTCGGTGTCCCAGAGCCGGACGGTGGCGTCGACGCCGCCGGTGGCCAGCGTGCGGCCGTCCGGGCCGAACGCGGCGGCGTACACCCGATCGGTGTGGCCGCTCAGCGTGACCATGGCGTCCGGCCGTCCGGCAAGCGCGAGATCCCACAGGCGCACGGTGCCGTCGATGCCGGCGGAGGCGAGCAGCCGGCCCCCCGGCTGGAAGGTCACGGCGGCGACGGCGCCGGCGTGGCCGGGCAGCGGCACGGGCGGCACCCGGGCGGGCCGGGCGGCGAGGTCGTGGAGCAGGACCACGCCGTCCGCGCCCGCCGAGGCCAGCCGCCGGCCGTCCGGGCTGAACGCCACGTGGTTGACGTCGTTGCGGTGGCCGCTCAGCGTGGTGGTGACGGCCGGGTGACGGGTGTCGGTGACGTCCCACAGGCGTACGGTGCGGTCGGCGCTCCCGGTGGCCAGGGGGCGGCCGTCGGGGGAGAAGGCCACGGCGAGGACCGTGTCGGCGTGCCCGGTGACCGTCGCCAGCGGCCGGGGGCGGCGCGGATCGCTCACGTCCCACGTACGCAGCGCGCGGTCGGCGCCCACGGTGACCAGCGTCCGCCCGGACGGATCGAAGGCGGCCGAGTACACGTTGTCGGTGTGGGCCTCGATGGTGGCGAGCGGGCCGGCGCGCCCGCCGGCGCCGGCCTGCCAGAGCCGGACGGTGAAGTCGAGGCCGGCGGTGGCGAGCACCTTGCCGTCCGGCCGCCACACCGCGCGGACGATGCCGTCGGTGTGACCGGTCAGTTCGGCCTGCGGCGCGGGCGGCTGCCCGGGGGCCAGGCTCCACAGCCGCGCCGTCCGGTTCGCCCCCGTGGCCAGGGTCCGGCCGTCGGGGCTGACGGCGACCGTGTAGACGGTGCCGTCGTGTCCCCCGAGCAGCGGCGCCCCCAGGTGCCACAGCCGGACGTTCCCGTCTCTGGAGGTGGTGGCGAGCGTGTCGCCGCCGGGCTGGAACTCCGCGGCGAGGACCGTGTCGGCGTGCCCGGTCAGGGTCAGGGGGAGGCTCGCGGGCCGCTGGAGGTCCCACAGCCGTACGGTCATGTCGTAGCCGCCGCTGGCCAGCCGCCGGCCGTCCGGGCTGAACGCCAGCGCCGCGACGCCGTTGGTGTGCCCGGTGAGGGTGCCGATCGGCTTCGGCGCGCGCGGGCGGGCGACGTCCCACAGCCGGATCGTGTTGTCGAAGCCGGAGGTGGCGAGCGTACGGCCGTCAGGGCTGAACCGGGCGGCCAGGATCGCGGCGGTGTGGCCATCGAGGTCGGCCAGGCGCCGGGGGCCGCGCGGATCGGCGACGTCCCACAGCAACGCGGTGTTCCCTGGCCCGGCGGTGGCCAGGACGTCCGCGGACGGGGCGAAGACCGCCGTCGTCATCGTGCCGGCCTCGACGGGCAGCTCGGCGGCCAGATGTGGACGCGAGGGGTCGGAGACGTCCCACAACCGGGGGACGCCGTCATGACCCGCCGTCGCCAGGGTGTGGCCGCTCGGGCTGAACGACACGTGCCGGACACCCTGGGTGTGGCCGGTCAGCACGGCCAGCGGGCGCGGCGCGCGTGGGTCGGCCGCGTCCCACAGCCGGGCCGTGCGATCGTCACCGGCCGTGGCCAGGAGGTGTCCGCCGGGGGCGAACCTCACCGCCAGCACCGCCCCGGCGTGGCCGCGCAGCACCGGCAGGGCCTCCGGGCGATGCGGACGGCGCACGTCCCACAGCCGGATCGTCCTGTCGGTGCTCGCCGTGGCCAGCAGCCGCCCGCCGGCCTGGAACGTGGCCCCGTAGACCGCGTTCTCGTGGCCGGTGAGCAGCGTCGCCGGCATTCCGGCCACCGCGCTGAGCAGGCCGCCCCTGGCCTCGGCGGTGGGTAACAGCCGGTAGGCGGCCAGCGCGAGCTGCGCGGCCAGGCCGGGATCGGTGGCGCGCAGCGCGCCGGCATCGGTCGCGGTCTTGCGCGAGAGCGCCTGGTCGCGCTGGTACGTGGCGGTGCGCTCCGCCTCGGCGGCGGCCCGCTGGGCGGGCTTCGCCAGCACGGACGCGACCAGGGCCAGCACCAGCAGGGTCGCGAGCGTGGCGACGACCTGGTGCAACCGGCGGGTCCGCCGCCGGGACTGGCGGACGCTCGCCTCCAGGAACTCCCGCGCGTCGGCCGGAAGCCGCCCGTCATAGCCGGCGACCCACTCCTGCGCCGCGACCAGGCGCCCGCCGCGATAGAGCGCGTCGGGGTCGCGGCGCAGCCGCACCCAGACCGCGGCGTCGGCGGCGAGCCTGCGCGCGAGGACCAGCCCGGCGCGGTCGGCGTCCACCCAGGACCGCAGCAGCGGCCAGGCGCGCAGCAGGGCCTCATGGCTGATCTCGACGGTGTCCGCGTCCGCGGTGATGAGCCGGCGCGCGACGAACCGGTCGAGCACCTCCTCCATCTCGGCCGCCTCCTCGCCGTCGCAGCCGTCGAGCAGCTCCGCCACGGTGGCCCTGCGTCGGGTGTCGCCGGTGTCGGGCGCGACGTGCACCAGGTGCAGGAAGAGGCGGCGGGCCAGCTCGCGGCGGCGGCCGGAGAGCCCGTTGTGCACGGCGTCCGCGCCGGCGGCCACCGCGCCCTCGATGCCGCCGACCGCGCGGTAGGCGGCTACGGTCATGCTCCGGCCCTGGCCCTGGTGCCAGGTGGTGTAGAGGGCGTGCGACAGCAGCGGGAGCACGCCGACGTCGTGCGCCCCGGCTTGATGCGTCCCGCCGCCGGTCTGGTGCGCCCCGCCGCCCGCGGCTTGGTGCGCTCCGCCGCCCACGGCCGGGGCGACCTGCCGCAGCAGCAGCTCGACCAGGCCGTCCTCGATCTCGACGCCGGCCCGTCTGGCCGGCTCCACGATGGCCTCGCGCAGTTCGGGCTCCTCCATCGGGCCGACGGCGAGCTGGCCGACCGGCAGGAGCGCGACCAGCTCGGGATGCCGCAACGCCGCCGCGTAGAAGTCGGCCCGCAGTCCCAGCAGGACGAGTGCGCCGCCGGGCGGCGTGGCCGCGGCGCGTACGGCGGCGATGAAGCAGCGCCGCTCCGCCTCGTCCCCGCACGCGGTGAACACCTCCTCGAACTGATCCACCACCAGCACCAGCGCCCCGCCACCGGCCCCTTCGGCAGACCGGGCGGTGGCCTCGGGATCCTCGCGCACGGCTGCGGCGGCGTACCGGGCGGCGGCTCCGGGATCCTCGCGGATGGCGGCGGCGACCTCGTCCGCCGGTACGCCGGCCAGGGCCGCCAGCCGGACGGCCAGCTCGGTGACCGGACGCGCACCGGGGACGATCACGACCACCGGCCAGCGCGCGGAACCGGGCAGCGCGCCGTCACGGAGGGCCGCGACCACGCCGGCCCGCAGCAGGGACGACTTGCCCGACCCTGAGGGCCCCACCACCAGCCGCACGCCTCCGCCCGCCGCCCTCATCCCGGCCACCTGCTCGACCAGCCGATCGGTCAGCGCCCGCCGTCCGAAGAACCAGCCCGCGTCCTCCGGCTGGTAGGCGGCCAGCCCCCGATACGGCTCAGGACCGGCGACGCGGCGCCCGGGTGCCCGCCGTACCCGCCGCCAGGCGGCCAGCCAGGCATCGGTCTGCGCCGGATCGGCCACTCCGCACGCTTCGAGCACCCGTACCAGCAGGTCACGCGACGACGTCGAGGGCAGCCCACGGCCGGCGAACCAGTCACCGAGCGTGCTGTGCGCGCCGTACGCGCCGGCCTTGGCCGCCACCTGCCGTACGGTCAGGCCGGCCCGCTCGCGCAGCGACGAGAGCTCGCGCCCGAACTCCTGACGGGTGGCGATCCTGCCCGGATCGGGACGATCCGGAACGGCGTGGGCGGATGGTGACACACGGCCTCCCCTGCAGTCGTGCGGCTACGCGCCGTCGTCCGGCGTCACCTGTATGTCGCCGGCCGATCACAACTGGTTACAGCCGCCCGATGCCGCCCTGTGCCGTCCTGTACGGCCTTGTACGGATGATTCGGCCCCCGTTGCGGCCAGGGCGCATGTCGCCGCACGGTCGGCCTATCGGCGGCCGGCGTAAGGAGCCGGCCGCGGCCGGCGCTCAGAGCCGGCCACCCAGCCACGGTCTCGAACATCAACGGAGGGTCCACGCTCATGACAGCATCGACTTCCGCCCCCGGCCGGCCCGCCGCGCGGCTCCTACGACACCTGGGCCGACGAGGGGCGTCGTTCCTCACGTCCGCGCTGATCGTCGCGCTCGTCCTTCCCTCCGGCACGGCCCGCGCCATCGCGGACGTCGCCGTGAACCTGCACCTGACCGGCTTCTACGGCTCGGTGGCCGTCCACGTCAACGGGCCGCGCGTCGCCACCTGCTCCGTCTCGAACTGCGTGCACCTGGTCCCCTTCGGATCGGCCGTGCGACTCATCCCCGACGGGGACGTCACCAGCTGGGGTCCGGGGCCCTGCCAGAACGTGTTCGGCACCAAGTCCTGCGATTTCACGGCGCTGTCGAACACCAGCTTCCAGGTGTCCTTCCTCGGTTAGCGGACGATCTCACCCGCTGGCGCCGCCTCGCAGCCCGTCGATGACGACGGAGAGGATCGGCCCCAGCGGGTCTTCCTTTCTGGACATGCAGGCCGACATCAGCGCGGTGGCCAAGGACGGCGTGGACAGTACGACTCGGTCGACTGTTGCCATCGTGACGGGGCCTCGATCTTCACCCAGAACGGTGTCCCGTCGCTACGGCGCCGGGGTGAAGCGGGCGCGGAGGTCGGGGCGGAGGTAGGCGGCGGGGGAGGCGATCGACAGGCCGCCGTCCACCGGGAGGGTCACGCCGGTGATGAACGAGGCCGCGGGCGAGACCAGGAAGGCGACCGCTTCGGCCACGTCCTGCGGGGTGCCGGTGCGGCCGATCGGATAGCCGTCCGCGGCGTGCTCCAGGTCCTCGCCGCCGATCAGGCCCGGTGCGACGACATTCGCCCTGATTCCGGCCGGTCCGTACTCCAGGGCGATCTGGCGCATCAGCGCGTCCAGCCCGCCCTTGGCCGCCGCGTACGCGGGCAGGCCGGGAGCGGACAGGAAGGAGTTGACCGAGCCGACCGCCACCACCGCGCGCGTCAGGTGCGGCAGGGCCGCGCGGCACAGGTGGAAGGCGGCGTCCAGGGTCGCACCGATGGCGGTTCGCCACTGTTCGTCGGTGGTCCTGGTGATCGGCGCGACCGGCATCACGGCCGTGGCCAGTACCAGGACGTCGAGTCCGCCGAGGGCGTCCACGGCCGTGCGGACCACCCGGTCGGCCTGCTCCGGCGCGGACAGGTCGGCCGTTTCGAAGCGGGTGTAGACGGGGGCGTCGCAGGGGGCGAGGCCGGTGCCGATGACGCGGTGGCCGTCGCGGGCCAGGGCCTCGGCGATGGCGAGCCCGATCGGGGAGTTTCCGCCGGCGAGGAGGGCGGTGGTCATCTGGCCCCCAGCCGCGGAGTGGGGCCGCGGTCCTCCGTTGAGGGGCGGGTCAGGCGGCTCCCAGCGCCGGTCATGCTGCGCCCAGTTCCGGCAGGGCGGCCAGGACCTCGTCCAGGGCGGTCAGGGTGCCGGGGTCGAGGGGCTTGGCGGGGGAGCGGACGGTCGCCGACTCGATCAGGCCGCGGCGTACCAGCACCTCCTTGTGCACCGCCCAGGCCAGGCCGGGCTGCATGCCGAAGCGGATCAGCGGGAGCAGCCGGGCGAAGGCGTCCTGCCGTGGCTCCTTCAGTATCGGGGCGAGCAGGTCGGTGAACTCGCAGGCGGGCATCGTGCCGACCGCCCCCCGCGCGTACTCCTCCAGGCAGAACAGCGCGTTCTGGCCGCCGAACACCGCGAAGTTGCCGCCCACCTTGGCGGCGGCGGGGCCGGCCTTGGGGGGGGGCCGGGGGGGCTCGG
>NZ_BAAAMU010000052.1:0-45791 GCF_039529435.1 Nonomuraea maheshkhaliensis | reverse complement strand
AACCCCCCCCCCCGCTGGGGGGCAACGGCGCCGACCTTGGGCGCGGTCGGCGGGGCCTCGATCTTGACCGAGGTGACGCCGTCGAGCTTGCTCAGCTCCACGATCAGAGACTCGGGCATGGACACGCCGGTGGCGCCGGGCGCGTCCTGGACCATCACGTCGATGCCCGCCCGCTCGGCCACGACGCCGTAGAAGTCGACGAGCTGCGCCCCCGACGGCTTAACGAGGTACGGCGGCAGCACCATCAGGGCATCCGCGCCCCCTTCCGCCGCGGTCAGGGCCTGCTCCACCGCGGTCGCCGTGCTGGTCGAGCCGACTCCGGCGACCACCGGGCGGGATCCGGCCGCCTGGCGCACCTCGGCCAGGATCCGGGCGCGCTCGGGGGTGGTGAGCGCGAAGCCCTCGCTGGCCATGCCGAACACCGCGACGCCGTCGGCGCCGGCGGCGAACTGCCACTCGGTCAGCCGGCGCAGGCTGGGCACGTCCAGCTCGCCGGCCGCGGTGAACGGCGTAGCCAGAATCGGGATAAGTCCGGAAATGGGCACTTACGACTCCTCTTTCAGGGTGGTGATGTCGACCTCCACGCCCAGCCCGGGACCGGAGGGAAGGGGAAAGCCGCCCGGACCGCCGGGCACCGGCGCGGTGAGGATCGCGCCGGCCACCTCGCACGTGGTGGGCTGGTACTCGAAGAGGGAAAGGTTCGCCAGGGCCGCGCTGACGTGCAGTCCCGCCGCGAGGGCGACGCCCAGCCCGGTCGAGTGGTGCGGCGCCACCGGCACGTGGTGCGCCGCGGCCAGCTCGGCGATGGACATCAGCTCGGTGATCCCGGTACGCCCCACGTCCGGCTGGGCCAGGCCCAGCGCGCGCCGCGACAGCCAGTGCGCGAACTCGTAACGATTGCGCAGCGTCTCGCCCACGGCGATCGGCAGCTCGGCCCGCCGCACCAGCTCCCGGTGCCCCTCGACGTCCTCGGGCGCGAGCGGGGCCTCCAGGAACAGGGCCCCGCGCTCGGCCAGGCCGCGCGCCAGCCGTACCGCAGCAGGCACGTCGTAGACCCAGTGGGCGTCCACGGCCACCCGCAGGCCCGACGCGGCGACCGCGTCCACGGTGGCCAGGTCCTCCTCGACGCCGTGGCCGAGGTGGAGCTTGACCGAGGTGGCGCCCTTGGCGGCCCACTCCTTGGCCAGAGCGGCTCGTTCGTCGTCGGTCGGGCGGGGCAGGCCGCTCACGTACACGGGGACGTTCTCCCGGAACGCGCCGCCGAGCAGGGACGCGACGCTCAGCCCGGTGAGCTTGCCGGCCAGGTCCCACAAGGCGATGTCGACGGCGGCGAGCGCGTCGGCCTGGTGCCCGGTCAGGTGACCGCGTTCGCGCATCAGGCCGGTCAGCCGCTCCCACAGCGGCCGGACCCGGGTGGGGTCCTGGCCGATCAGCGTGGGGGCGAGCAGCCTGTCGACGATGGCCGCCGGCACCTCGGGCGCGACGGGTGCCAGGGCCTCACCCCAGCCTGTGGTGCCGTCGTCGCAGGTGATCGAGACGAGCAGCGTCTCGAACCTGGCGGAGTAGAGGCTGCGCCACGGCGGGCGCAGGAAGTAGCCCTCCTCCTGTGGCGGGGTGCCCAAGTAGGCGGCCTCGTGCCGGATCTTCACCGGGAAGCAGCGCACTTGACGGATTTGCGACATGTGCGCCACGATCCCACATAGTGCACGGCGATTGCAATGGAGACAGGATGGCATCCGATCAGGGCAATAATCAGAGCGTAGAGAGGGCGATCTCCGTGCTCCGGGCGTTCTTGACCGGTCGCCCCGAGCTGCGCGTGTCGGACGTCGCGAAGGCCACCGGGCTCGGCACGTCCACCGCGTCGCGGCTGCTCGCCACGCTGGAGACGCTGGAGTTCGTCGAGCGCGACGAGGTGAGCGGCCTCTACCGGCTCGGCACCGCGCCGATCACGCTCGGCGGGGTGGCGCTCAACCAGCACCCGGTCCACCGCGAGGCGCGGCAGATCGCGCAGGACCTCGCCGCGGCCCTCGGCCTGGGCGTGAACGTGGCGATCAGGCGGGACGACTCGATGTTCTACCTGGCCAACTTCGAGGGCAGGCTGGCCCCGCGCTCCTTCGTCCTGACCGGCCAGCGCAAGCCGCTGTACGCCACGGGCATCGGCAAGTGCCTGCTGCTCGGCCTGACGGCGGACGAACGCCGCGCGTTGCTGCCCGAGATGCCGCCGTTCACCCCGAGCACGATCATCGCCCACGACCGCCTGGACGAGGAGCTGGCCACCGTGCTCGGCCGCGGCTACGCGACCGAGGTCGAGGAGCTGGCCTTCGGCCGCGCGTGCGTGGCCGCGCCGATCCGCGACCGGTCCGGCGCGGTCGTGGCGGCGATCTCCATCTCCGGGCCGCTGTCGGCGATCGACCTGGCGGCCCGCGAGGCCGAGCTGGCCAGGACGATCATCGAGACCGCCGACTCCGTCAGCATCGGCCTGGGGTACGTCGGCCCCGCCCACCTGCTGGGCAGCCGGACATGAGGAAGCTGACCAACGGGCAGTTCGCCTGGTTGCTGATGGCGCCGGGCGTGGCGCTGTTCCTCGCGATCATCGCCTACCCCCTGCTGTCCGCGCTGGTCACCGGCTTCTTCGAGCAGAGCCTGGTGCGTCCCGGGCGTACGTTCGTCGGTCTGGCCAACTTCGCCGACCTGCTCGGCGGGGACTTCTGGCCGGTGCTGCGCAACACGCTGGTCTTCACCATCGGCGCGAGCGTGATCCCGTTCGTGCTCGGCTACATCCTGGCGCTGGCGCTCAACTCCGGGCTGCCCGGCTGGCTGCGCGGCGTGTTCCTGTTCCCCTGGGTGATCCCGGCCGTGGTCGTGTCGTTCCTCTGGCTCTGGATCTTCAACGCGAACTACGGGGTGCTGAACGGGCTGCTGGGCGCCGAGATCAGCTGGCTGGGACAGCCCGGCACGGCGATGGCCGCGGTGATCGTCACCAAGACGTGGGCCAGCTTCCCCTGGATGATGGTCATGCTGCTCGCGGGCCTGCAGACGATGCCGAAGGAGCTGCACGAGGCCGCCTCCGTGGACGGCGCGGGCACGATCCGCCGGTTCAGGTCGGTCACGGTGCCGCACATGAAGGGCATCGCCGGGATCGTCTTCCTGCTGGAGTTCATCTGGAACTTCCAGCACTTCGACACCATCTACGTGCTCACCGGCGGCGGCCCGGCCGGTGCCACCAAGACGTTCGCGGTGGCCGTCTACGACACGGCGTTCAAGGGCTTCGACCTTGGCCACGCCACCGCCCTGGGCGGGCTGTGGATGGTGCTGCTGCTCGTGCTCATGGTGTTCTACCTGCGCAAGGAGGCGTCATGACGGTGACACTGAGTGCGTCCGTGCCCGCGACCAGGGCCGGCCGGAGAAGGCCGGTCAACCGCTCCCGCGTGGCGGCCTGGATCGCCGTCGTCGTCATCGGCCTGTTCGGCCTGGCGCCGATCTACTGGCTGGTGGTCACGGCGCTCACCCCCGACGAGCGGGCCTTCAGCTTCCCGCCGTCGCTGATCCCGACCGAGATCACCTTCGAGCACTTCGCCCGGCTGGCGGAGAACCAGCAGCTTTTCCGGTATCTGGCGAACAGCGTGATCGTGTCGGTGATCACCGCGATCCTCAGCGTGATCGTGTCGGCGTACATGGCCTACGCCTTCTCCAAGTTCCGTTACCGCGGCCGCAAGTCGCTCATGCACCTCGTGCTCGCCTCGCAGCTCTTCCCGCAGGCGCTGCTCCTGGTCACCCTGTACGCCGTCTTCAGCGCCACCGGCCTGCTCGGCAGCTACACCGCGTTGATCCTGTCGTTCACCACGTTCACCCTGCCGCTGTGCGTGTGGATGCTGAAGGGCATCTTCGACACGGTGCCGTCCACGCTGATGGAGGCGGCGGCGATCGACGGCGCCTCGCGCTGGCGGACGCTGCACACGATCGCGCTGCCGCTCGCCGCGCCGGGGCTGATCGCCGCGGGCCTGTTCGCGTTCGTCCGCGCCTGGAACGACTTCATCTTCGCCCTCACCCTCGCCGACCCCGAGCGGCAGACCCTGCCGCCGGGGCTGGTGCACACATACCTCGGGGAGTTCCAAACCGCCTGGCCAGACCTCATGGCCGCGTCGTTCGTCGTCTCGCTTCCTGTCATCGCCGCGTTCATGTTCCTGCAGCGATACCTGGTGGGCGGGCTGACGGCCGGCGCGGTCAAGGGATAGGAGATCCATGAACACGCTCAACCGCCGGGACGCCCTGCGGCTGCTCGGCCTGTCGACCCTCGGGGTGACCGCGCTGGCGGCCTGTGCCCCCGACGCCTCAGGCGGCGCCCCTCAGGGCGACACCGCCGCCAAAGCCTTCGGCTTCACCTCCTGGTCACTGAACGAGGAGGCGCAGAAGGCCGCGGTGCAAGCCATCGTGGACGGTTACGCCGGCAGCAAGGGCGTCAAGATCACCACGGCGTCGTTCCCGTACAACGAATACCTCAACCAGGTGACGCTGAAGCTGCGCGGAGGGCAGCTCACAGGGGCGATCCAGCTCGACGTGGCGTGGCTGGGCGCCCTGGCCGCGATGGGCAAGCTGCGCGACCTCGCCGCGCCGGCGGCCAAGGGCGGCTACACGGACGTGGCGCTGTCCAGCGGCCAGAGCGGCGGCAAGCAGCTCGGGCTGCCCTGGACGACCGGCTCGATCGGCCTCATCGCCAACACCGCGCTGCTGGAGAAGGCCGGGGTGGACGGCGTGCCCGCCACCGTCGAGGAGTTCGAGGCGGCGCTGAAGAAGGTGGCCGCGCTCGACGGCGTCATCCCGTACGCCGCCGCCACCAAGGCGGCCCAGCTCAAGGACATCCTGCCGTGGATGCGCACGTTCGGCAGCCCGCTGCTGGACGGTGACACGATCGCCGTCGGCGACGAGCAGTCGGTGGCGGCCGTGGAGTGGTACAAGAAGCTCTACGACGCCAAGCTGATCGCCCCTGACGTCGACCGCTTCGACGCCCGCGCCCTGTTCGCCCAGGGCAAGGCGGCCTTCTACGACGACGCGATCATCGCGCGCGGCGTGGTGGAGAGCCAGGCGCCGGACAAGTCGCTGACCGAGAAGATGGCGCCGCTTTCCCGGCCCGTGCTCAAGGCCGGCGACTCGCCGCAGGCCCTGCTGTGGGGGCACGTGATCGCGGTGGTCGAGGGCGAGGGCGCCGACGCCGCCGTGGAGTTCGCCGCGCACGCCACCTCCGACACCGCCACCGTCGCCACCTTCTTCGAGAAGGTGAAGCTGCCGCCGACGACGACCGCCGGCCTGGCCGACCCCAAGGTGTCCGGCGACGCGTTCACCACCGAGTGGACCGAGAAGATCACCAAGACCGCGACCGCCAACCCCTTCTGGCGGTACGCCGGATATGCCCAGATCGAGACGGCCATCGCCGAACAGGTGCAGGCCGTGCTCGTCGGCGACTCGTCCGCGAAGGAGGCATTGGCGAAGGCCGCCGAGACCGCCAAGGGTCTGCAGAAGTAGAAGACCGCCCGGGGGCGGGCGTGTTCCGTGGAACGGCATTTCCGCGGTCCCGCCGGCACCGGGCGGCCCCCTGGCACCCCCTGCCCGTCACGACAGTGGTGCACGGTCCATGCTCGCATGCTCCCGCCCTCCGGCGGGCTGCGGGCGTGGACGCCTTCGGCGCGATCCCGCGCGGTCCGCACCAGCCGCGCACATGCCCGAACCGACCCCCCGAGGACGACTCATGCGTCGCTTCCCCTCACTCATCCCTCTTGTCCTGTTCGCCACAGTCGCCGCCGTAGCGCCGGCCGTACCGGCCCAGGCGGCCTCCAGCCCGATCACCGACACCCGCGACACCGTCGTCATCGCCGGCGACAGCTACCGCATGACCATTCAGAAGACCGGCTTCCGGTACTCCTTCGCCCGGCGCGACGGCACCGTGATCGCCCCCGCCCACGCCGAGTCCGGCCTGCGCGTCGGCGACGCCGACGCCGCCACCACGAAACTCGCCGGCCGGGCGGGCGGCACGGCCGTGCTCGACGTCACCTTGGAGACCGGCGCGAAGGTGCGGGTCAAGGTGCAGCCGTCCGCCCGCCACGTGAAGATCACCGCCGATCGGGGCGCGGACTTCCGTACCGGGCCCGTGGCGCCCGCGTACGGACTCGGCGACTACGGCGCGCACGCCGACGGCCAGCCCGACCAGGACACCCCGTGCAGCGGCCAGGTCGAGGCGCGCCGGACGACCGAGCTGACCGGCATCGTCCTCGACAACCTCACCAACGAGGGCAGCTGCAAGCGGTTCATCTCCACCTTCGTGGTCTTCCCCAAGCAGCGCTTCGCCGAGGTGCTCTTCGACGAGGGGCAGAAGCGGGTCGGCCTGACCACCACCGAGAACCGGCTGGGCAGCGTCGATCCCGCGCAGGGCCTCTACTACTTCGCCGATCCCGACCTCAAGCGGATCTACGCCGACTATCGCGACGTACGCGACCGGCACGGCTACGCCGACGTCCGGCCCCGGCCGGAGATGTTCGGGCTGGGCTGGGAGGCGTACGGGGCGCTGGCCTGGAACACCTACCAGTCGTCGGTGACCGAGACCGTCAAGGCGTTCAAGGAGCACGGCTACCCGCTCCAGTGGGGCGTGGTCGGCTCCGGCTTCTGGCCGGGCCCGCGCGGCGACGCCTCCGAGGGGACGACGAACAGCTTCGGCATGTGGGACTCGAAACCCGAGCCCGGCCGCGACGACGGCCTGCCCAACCCGCGCTACCCCGACCCGGACGCGCTGAAGAAGCTCTTCGCCGACAACGGCATGGTCCTGCTGCTCGGCGCGCGCAACAACTTCAAGGTGGCGCCCAACGCCAACGACGGCCCGTTCACCGCCGAGGCCCTGGCCAAGGGCTACTTCCTGCCGGTCAAGGTGACCAAGTCGCAGTTCCCGCAGGGTGAGACGTACGTGCTGGACGCCTCGAACCCCAAGGCCGTGCGGTGGTACGTGGAACAGACCCGCAAGTGGGGCGTGGACGGTGTCAAGGAGGACACCATGCTGTACGCGCCCAACCTCAACCGCGACGGCAACTGGAACGCCCTGCAGAAGGCGCTGCACGACGACGGTGACCTCGTCGTCGTCCGCAACGCCGCCTACTCGGTGCCCGGCGACTTCGTCCGCATCAACGACACGATCTACGGCCGCGGCGGGGTCTTCCACGAGGACCCCGACCGGATCCCGGTGAACATGCTCAACATCGCCGCCTCCGGCCCCGGCAACGTCTCGCCCGACATCGTCGGCGGCACGCCCAAGGCCTCGCTGACCGACCCGTCCTACCGGCGCTACTTCTGGCGCAACGCGCAGTTCGCCGCGCTGACGCCGGTCATGACCTTCGGCAAGGGGCCGTGGGAGCTGGAGGACCCCGACCTGGCGGCGTCGGTGAAGCGGATGTCGCTCTGGCACGACGCGCTCCACCCGTACATCTACGACGCGGTGCTCGACGGCTACGAGTCCGGCTTCCCGTACGCGATGACGCCGCTGCCCATCGCCTACCCCGACGCCGACCCCGGCTCCGCCGGCCACGAGTGGATGTTCGGCGAGTCGCTGCTGGCCGCGCCGCTCTTCGGCCGGGACTTCGACACCGCGCAGACGCGCGACGTCTACCTGCCCGCGGGCAAGTGGATCGACTACGACACCGGCGCCGTCTACCAGGGGCCGCGCACCCTGAAGGACCACGCGATCGGGATGGACCGGCTGCCCGTGTTCGTGGGCGGCAAGGGCGTGCTGATCACGCGCGAGGGCGCGGAGGTGTACCCGATCGCGCGCGGCTCGTCCTTCGACTCCCAGGGCACCAGGATCGTCAACGCGAACACCGGCTGGGACCCCGCCAAGCTGGTCGTCACCGACACCAGGACCGGCCGCCGCGTCTCCTTCACCGTGGACGCCAAGACCGGCGCGATCCGCTTCCCCGTGACCAAGGGACACCAGTACGTGCTGTCGGGCGGCGGCAAGGCGGCGCACCCGTTCCCGATCGAGACCGACGTCCCGGCGGCGGCGCCGACCGGGCTGTCGCACGAGGGCATGACGCTGTCGTGGTCGCCGGTCAAGGGCGCCCGCGGGTACGTCGTCACCGGCGGCTGCGCCTCGTCCGTGGTCGGCAGCACGACGGGGGCGACCAGCCTCGCCGTGGCTCCCGGCGAGTACCGGGTCGCGGCGACGAACGCGGCCGGCACCGGCCCCCTCTCCGAGCCCCACACCGTGCCGGCGCCCGTCTCCACCGACCCGGTCGTCGTGACCAACGAGGGCGGCCCGGCCACCTGCTCGGACACGCAGCCGTACCGGGAGACGGGGACCTGGTCGTCGAGCAGCCTGAAGGGCTTCGACGGCTCCGGCACCCGGTTCAGCTCGACCGAGGGCTCGACCGCCACGTGGTCGGCCCGGCTGCCGGCCGGCTCGTACGAGGTGGCCGTCTGGTTCCCGGCGCACACGGCCAGCACCAAGCAGGCGACGTACCAGGTCGGCGGCCAGGACGTGGTCGTGGACCAGACCGTGTCGGGAGGCGCGTGGCACTCCCTCGGGACGTGGCCCTTCGACGGCCTCGCCTCGGTGACCCTCGCCGTCAACGCCGCCGGCAACCACCGCGCCGACGCGGTCCGCTTCACCCCCATCCCGCAATGACCCCATCCACCCACCCCAGAAGCCCTTTCAGGTGAGAGGTGTTTCGCGACGGTCGTCTGCCACCGGGATGAACGACGGCAGGCAGACGACCGTCGACGGCGCCGTGGGCGGCAGAGCGTCGGCGTCGTGCAGGACGAGCAGATCCGCCACGAACGCGGTGACGTCTCCGCCGGCGTCGCGGCCGGAGGCGTCGAGGAAGCAGCCCATCCCCGTGTCCACGCCGAACCCGTAGAACTCGCCGTCCCCGAGCAACCGGCCGTCCTGCCCCGGCAGCGACGCGAGCTCCCATGAGTGACTTGGCCGGGGACGGCGCTCAGCCACGTACCCAGAAGGAGGCCGGTAGTTCTTCGAGTTCGGTCACGGCCTGTTCGAGGTTGGCGGCGAACGGGAGGAGCGCCTGGTGGGCCGGCTCGCCGCCGGCGGCGAGCCGGCGGATGACCTCGGCGTTCTTGAGCGCCCGGTCGGCCACCTCGTCGCCGAACGTCGAGCGGTCCTCCTCGTAGCCGTAGGCGTCGAGCAGGAGGTGCAGGCGCCGGTGCCGGTCGTCGAACGCGGTGAATCCCTGGGCGGTGACGACGTGCCGGGCGTGCAGCGGAACCCAGGTCAACGCGCAGTAGGCCAGATCGCGCTCCCGTGGGAACGGGCCCGCGGTGTCCCAGTCGACGAACCCGACCAGGTCGTCGCCCTGCCACACCGCGTTGTAGGGCGAGGCGTCGTTGTGCGTGATGACCAGCCCCGGCTGCCACGGCCGGGCGACGAACCAGACCGCGTCGGGCTCCGGCACGAACGACGCCGTCGCGTCGTGCAGCCGCCTCAGCCAGGCCCCGACCTGCTGGAGCGCGCGGTCCGTCCACGGCCACGCGGGCCAGGGACGCTGCTCGCCGATCGTCTCCCCGTGCAGGTACGTCAGCACCTCGCGGCCCTGCTCGTCGAACCCGAGCACCCTCGGCGCCCCCTCGAACCCGACCTTCTCCAGATGCGCCAGCACGGTGTGAACGCTGCGCGTCCACGGGTTGGCGGCCCGGTGGACGGTCTCACCGATGCGTACCGCGCCGACATGCCTGCCGCCTGTCAGGGGCTGCTCGTCCATGACACCGTTTGTACGCCTGGGCCGCCGGTCATGGCACCGGGTTTTCCGGGTGTCGGGGGCTTGCGGCAGGCCGGGATCGGGCGGGGGAGGCTGTCTACGGGGGCGGCCTCGTGTCAGCGGCGTCCTCTGCCCTTGCCTTTGCCGGGGTGGCCGGCGCTGTGGCCGGGTGGGATGTTGGTCGCCTTCTTGACCTGGCCCGGTGGGATCCAGACGTCGGCCGAGGAGGTTGCGCGCGCGGCGGTGGTGGAGCGGCGCTGTGTCGGGAGCTGCTGATCTTGGGGCACTTTGGGGGGAGATGTCGTCGCCGTTGGGGTGGGCTCAGGTGACGACCGTTGCGAGGGCCGCGTCGGTGTCGGGGCGGGCGTGGTGGCCGTGGTGGTGGGTGCGGCCTGGAGCCGGTCGGTGGGTTGGGGTGTGGCTGGGGGCGACTCGGGTGGGGTCTCCGGCCAGAAGCTGGCGGCCAGCGCCCCGACGGTCAGCGCGGCCGCCACGACCACGTGCCGGATCTGGGCGCGTCGCTGCGTGCCGGGTTCCGCTGAAGGCGTGGCGCCGGGGCCGGCTGAAGGCATGGCGGCGGGGATGGCGTCGGATTCGGCTGGAGGCGCGGGCCAGGCGGCGGGTACGGCCGGAAGCGCGGGCCAGGCGGTGGGCGTGGCGTCGGGTGCGGCTGAAGGCGAAGGGACGGGGCCGGGTGTGGCCGGAGGTGCGGCGGGTGGCACCACGTCCCCGGTCTGCGGCAGGAAGTCGGTCGGCGGGGCGCAGATCTCCTCGAGCTGCCGCCGAGTCGCACGCGTGCCGATGCGCTGCTCAGGATCCTTGGCCAGCAGGCTCGTGAGCAGGGGAGCCAGCGGCCCGGCGCGCTCGAACGGAGCCGGCTCGGCGGTCAGCACGGCGCTGATCGTGGCCAGCACACCGCCTTGTCCGAAGGGGCAGCGTCCCTCCACCGCCGTGTACATGGTCACGCCCAGTGACCACAGGTCGGTCTGCGGGGTCGGCGGGCCGCCGCGGGCGCGTTCCGGAGCGATGAAGGCGGGCGTGCCGACCACGATGCCCACCCCGGTGAGGTCGACCGGCCGCTCCACGCTGGTGGCCAGGCCGAAGTCGGTGAGCACGGCGTGGCTCTCGCCGGCGTCCAGCAGGATGTTGGCGGGTTTGACGTCGCGGTGCACGACCCCGGCGGCGTGCGCGGCCTGTAAGGCGTCCAGCACCTGCAGCCCGATCCGGGCCACCACCACGGGCGCCAGCGGCCCCCGCTTGGCCAGCACCCTGGCCAGGGTGGGAGCCGAGACCAGTTGGAGCACAATCC
Organism: Nonomuraea maheshkhaliensis; assembly: GCF_039529435.1. NCBI lineage: Bacteria > Bacillati > Actinomycetota > Actinomycetes > Streptosporangiales > Streptosporangiaceae > Nonomuraea > Nonomuraea maheshkhaliensis. Next base: position 34,736 of record NZ_BAAAMU010000052.1, on the reverse strand, counting down.
ACGGACGCTCGTCGGCCTCGACCACGTCGTAGACGGTGGCGATGTTCGGGTGGGAGAGCCGGGCGGCCAGCCGGGCCTCGGTCATGGTGCGGCTGAGCAACAGTTCGCGTTCGGCCTGCGGCCGTTCGTCGAGGGTGACCTCCTTGACCGCGACCGGGCGGTCCAGCACCTCGTCATAGCCGCGCCAGACGCGGCCCATGCCGCCGCGCCCCAACTCGGCCTGGAGCCGGTAGCGTCCGGCCAGGAGCCAGCCTTCACACCGCGAAACCGACATAGCGTCCGGCCTACCCGATCACCGGATGCTCATGCAACCCTTCCGGCGAAGAGGGAAGGGAGGCGCCTAGCGCAGGGCGCGGTGGAGCTGGGTCATCGTGCTCTGGACGCGGCTCTTGTCGCCGACCACGATGTACGTCTCGTAACTGGCCTTCTCGCCCTTGTCCATGGCCCCGCTCGGGCTGGTGACCTGGATGGTGTTCTCGCCGAAGTGGCCGTTGTAGTCCATCGGCGGGCGGGACATCGTGTAGTAGTACGCCTTGCCGCCGAGCACGTCGGGCCGGACGTACATGCCGAGGCAGTAGTCGCCGTCCTCGGTGCAGCGGACCATGGGGTCCTTGCTCGTGTGGGAGTCGGCGGGTCTGGCCGACAGGCGGCCGGTGGCCAGGCTGTAGGAGAAGACCTTGGTGAAGTCCGGCTGCAGGTAGGCGACGAAGACGCCGTCGAAGTGGTCGTGCCGTTCGTCCTCCGAGGTGAGCGTGGCGGAGGTGCGGAAGACGTTCTCCAGCTTGGGCACGTCGTGGTCGGGCGCGAGCTCGATCGAGGTCTGCAGCCAGTACGGCGACAGGCCCATGCTGAACGGGACCTTCTTGGGCTGGAGGTCGGCGGCGCGGCAGTCACCCCAGCCCGGCTTCGGGTCGTCGAGGGTGACGAAGAACGCGGGCCTGCCCGCCGTGCGGATGGAGGCGCCGGACTTGGCCATGGTGTAGAGCGCGCTGGTGCTCGGGCCGTGGTACGGCGGCGCCTGGCGGTCGTCGTCCTTGCGGGCGCCGGCCTGCGTGGGGTTGTAGCACTCGCTCGGCGACTCGCCCTGCTGCCAGGCGTGGAAGGCGTACTGGAAGGCCGCGCCGTGGCCGCCGCTGGAGATGAACTCCTTGTCGTTCACCTTGACCGACGCGATCGAGCCGGCCAGCGCCGTGGACGTCGTGACCGACAGCTTGTTGCGCTCGTCGACCGGGGTGGACACCGTGACGTCCGGGAACGTCCGGTCGTAGTTCTTCTTCGTGGCGCATTCGGACTTGTACGAGAGCACGAAGTCGTTGTAACCGGCGCTGCCGCGAGCCGGCGCCTCGCACGAGACCGGCGCGGCCGTCGCCGCCACGGGAGTGACCACGGCCGTCATGACCGTGGCCGCGGCCAGTGAGGCGTCCTGTCGGAGAGATCTCATACGCGCATCGAAGCGGGATCAGGCGATGCGTCAGGATCTATTCGAAAAAAGCGGAAATGTTGGGGCGGAATGACGCTCAGCCCTTCAGGCTCCTCCTCACCGGGCCGCCCGGTTATCTGATCAGGACGGAGCCGGCGCGGTTCGACGCCGCCTGCTTCGACGAGCTGACCCGCAGGGCGCAGCAGGGGGAGCCCGAGCGGTCAGGACCTTGCGTGAGGCGCCGGCCCTCTGGCGGGGCCCCGCGCTGTCCGACGTCGACAGCGATCTCGTCCCGGGGGGCCGCCTTCGGCCTGGACGAGCGGCGCCTGCTCGCCCACGAGCAGTGCATGGAGTTCGAGCTCGCGGCGGGGCTCCACCGGCGACTGGTCGCCGAGCTGCGCGATCTCGCGCAGGAGCATCCGCTGCGCGATCGCGGTGAAGGCGCAGATCAAAGGCACCACGGTCACGCAGACGCTGCCGCCCGATCCCACCGGGCAGAGCAAGCAGTGCGACGCCGACCAGTCGCTCATGGACCGCACCGAGAACGAGCCGGACAGCGGCCCGCCGAACGGGTACTCCGACCACGCGCCCCTGATCGGCTACCTGCCGGGGCGTGAGCCTGGAGCACGACGCGGGCGGCGGCCGATCGGCGGCCGCTGCCCGCGTCCCGGAAGCTCTCTTAGCTACTGTTGCGTCGCTAAGATGGGCGGGTGACCGACACCTCCGCTCGTCCCAGGCGGCGCGGCCGCGAAGTGCTGCTCCAGGCGGTACGCCAGGCGACGCTGGACGAACTCGTGGAGCGCGGCTACGGCGAGGTCTCGATCGAGGGCGTGGCGGCCCGCGCCGGAGCCGCGAAGACCTCCGTCTACCGCCACTGGGGCACCAAGGAGGACCTGGTCGTCGACGCTCTCAGGCACGCCCTGCCGGTCCCCGACCAGCCGGCGGACACCGGTCACGTGCGTGAGGACTTCCTGGTGATGCTCCGCCGCATGTCCGCCTCGCTCGACGGACTGACCGGCCAGGTGCTGCTGACGGTGGCCGGCGAACGCCGGCGTCATCCCGAGATCGCGGAGGCGGTGGTGGACGAGATCGTCCGCCCTCGACGGCGGTTGTTCCTGGCGGCGCTGGAACGGGCCGCCGAGCGGGGGCAGATCTCCCGGGAGGCCGTCACGTCCATCCCGATCGAGGTGGCGAGCAGCCTGATGCTGCAGCACTACATCTACACGGGCACGCCGCCCGGTGAGGAACGCATCCAGGAGTTCCTCGACCAGGCGATCATGCCCCTGGTGACGTACGCGCGTGCGTGATCATCCCCAGGTCGCGGGGAGCCGGTGCACGCCGTACACGGTCATGTCGGTGCGCATGGGCGCCTCCGCTGCCGGGACGGCGAGGCGCAGCGCGGGGAAGCGTTCGAACAGGGCCGTGCAGGCGATGCGCGGCTCGATGCGGGCGAGCTGCTGGCTGATGCACTGGTGCACGCCGTGGCAGCATGTTCGCGGTCGTCTCGTGGCCGCGGGGCGCTGAAGCGGGGTGGGAGAGCGCGGCGCGGGCGGTGGGCAGGGATTCGTCATGGTCGCATGTCTTGCTATAGATTCGATATCGTTTCTATGTGGCAGAAGATGATGTCATATAGATACGTCAACGTACCCAATAAGTTGAGCTCTCGGAGTCACTGTGCCCCGGTGATCAGGCGGCGTTCCAGGTCGATGACCGGCTCGATGCTCCGCAGGTCGTAGTTGCTCAGGATGACGGCCGTCCAGTCCAGGTCGAGGTAGAGGGACCAGCTCGTCGAGATGCCCCCGGCGCCGCCTCCGTGGGTGATGACGCGTTGACCGTTGAAGGTGGGGGCGATGGGCCCGTACGCCTGGAAGGTCTCCCCGCGCAGGGAACCCCCGGATGGGTCCTCTTTCATGGGTTTGGCGGAGATCTTCCCGTTCACGTACAGCTCGGTGTACGGCCGGGAGGCGAGTTTCCCGGCCTGCAGCGCGGTCGCGAACCGGACCAGATCGGGGGCGCTGGCGAAGCCGTTGCCGCCGCCTGTGCCCATCCAGCCCCTGGCGGAGTTGCTGCCCTGGCCGGCGTCGCCGTACACGGAGCCCTTGTCGAGGTTGCGGACGGCGTCCACCCGCGTGCCGTCCGCCTGATACATGTACGGATGCGCGATGCGCCGGTCGCTCAGCCACTGGCGGCGCGTGTAGTAGGCGGAGTCCTTCATGCCGGCCGGCAGGAAGATGTGCCGGCGGACGTACTCCTGGAACGACATGCCGGAGACCCGTGCCACGAGCTCGCCGAGCAGGATGTAACCCATGCTGCTGTACGCCTTCTTCGTGCCGGGGGCGAATTCCAGCTCGAAGGTCCGCAGGTTCGCCCAGAAGTCGGCCATCTGCGCTTCGTAGCCGTCGTAGATCTTCTCCGGCGGCGGCTTCTCGCCAGGCCGCCGGGCGTCGCCCAGCCCGCTGGTGTGCGTCAGGAGATGGTGCACGGTGATGCGCTCGGCCATCGGCGCCGGCAGGCCGTCCAGGTGTTTGCTCACCAGGTCGTGGAACGCCAGCTTGCCCCGCTGGGCCAGTTGGACGACGGCCAGACCGGTGAACAGCTTGGCCGTGGAGGCCAGGGCGTAGATGCCGTCGATCCTGTTGCGGACCTGGTTCTCCCTGTCCGCCCAGCCGTAGGCGCGGGCCAGGACCGGACGGCCCCGGTGGGCGATCAGCACGGTGCCGGAGAACTCCTCCTTGTCGGCCAGTTCCTTGACGTACCGGTCGAAGGCCCCTCCAGGGCGCAGGCCCGGCGGGACCTGGCCAGGTCGCGCCGGGACCGACGTGTTCGCCGCGGCGACCCCCGGCGCGGCCGCCGCCAGCGGCAGCGCGCCCAGCAGCCCTCCGAGGGTGCTCCGGCGCGAGAGGCCGTGGCGGGGCGAGGAGCGAGGTGGTGCCATGGAATCTCCTGTCACGAGAACGGATGCGACAGGGAGACAATCACGGCGCTTGTTTCCCGGGCGTTTCCACGGCGCCCGCGACCGGCGGGCTACGAGGCCAGGCCGGACTCGTAGGCGGCGATCACCAGGTGGACGCGGGCCGTGCCGCCGAGCTTGGTCAGCAGGCGGCTCACGTACGTCTTCACCGTGGCCGGGCCGATCTGCAGCCGGGCGGCGATGTCGGCGTTCGACAAGCCCTGAGCGACCAGCGCGAGGACGTCGGTCTCGCGGTCGGTCAGCTCGGGCATGGTCCGGGCCGGTGCGGGGGCCGGCGCGGCGGCGAACACCTCGACCAGGCGTCTGGTGATCGACGGTGACAGCAGCGACTCTCCCGCCATGACGACGCGTACCGAACGCAGCAGCTCCTCCGGCGGCGTGTCCTTGAGCAGGAAGCCGACGGCGCCCGCGCGCAGCGCGCCGAAGACGTACTCGTCCAGCCCGAACGTCGTCAGGATGATGACGCGCGTATCCGACAGCCTGGGATCGGCCCTGATCCGGCGGGTGGCCTCGATGCCGTCGAGCACCGGCATCCGCACGTCCATCAGGACGACGTCCGGCCGGGTCGCGCGGACCAGGCGCAGCGCCTCCTCACCCTGGCGGGCCTGGCCGACCACCGTCATGTCCGGGGCACCGGACAGCAGCGCCGCGAACCCGGCCAGCACCAGTTCCTGATCGTCGACGACGACGACCCGTACCGGCTCGTTCATGCCGGCGCCCCTTCCGCTCGCAGCACCGCGCGTACGCTGAATCCACCCTGCTCATCGGCTCCGGCATCGAGCGTGCCGCCGAACATGGCCACCCGCTCCCGCATCCCGGCCAGCCCGAATCCGGAGGACGTGCCCGGCGTGGGCGTCCCTGCCGGCGGCTCGTTGTCCACCTGGATGACCACGTCGGGGCCGTCCAGGACGATCCGCACCATCGCCGCCGACCCCGCGGCGTGCTTGCGCACGTTCGTCAGAGCCTCCTGGACCAGGCGGTACGCGGTCATGCGCAGGCTCTCCGGCGCCGTCTCGACGCCCGGATCGACGGTGAGCTCGATCGGGCCGCAAGCGGCGCGGTGGGCCGAGGCGAGCAGCCGGATCTCGTCGAGCCCCGGGCTGGGCGCCAGGCTGGCCGCTTCGCCGGGGCGCTGCGCGTGCAGCGCGCCGAGCATCCGGCGCAGGTCCGTGAGCGCGGAGCGGCTGGCCGTCTCGATGGCGGCCAGAGCCGGTCCGGCCGGGTTGTCCGGGCCGGCCAGACCGTGCCGGGCCACGCCCGCCTGCACACTGATGGCCGAAAGGGTGTGCGCGATGACGTCGTGCATCTCTTCGGCGATCCGCAGCCGCTCGGCGATGACGGCCTGCTCGGCGGCGCGGGCGGTACCGCGTTCCGCCTCGATGGTGCGGCGCATGGCCGAGTCCTGTTGCCGCCGCCATCGGCGGACGATCAGCCCCAGGCCGAAGGGGATCAGGACGCCGGCCACGGTGGGGTCCACGCTCGGGTCGTAGTGTGCCGTGTCCACGAGCGCGCCCGCCACCTCGACGGCGAGATGCAGGCCCAGCGATCCCAGCGCGACCGGCAGAGGCCGCCAGGCGGCCACCGAGTACACGGCGACGTACGAGCACAGGAACGGCATGTCGGAATCCCAGCCGCCAAGGGAGGTCAGGATGCCCGCGGCCAGCGTCACCACCTGCACCGTGACCGGCCACCGCCGCCGCACCGCCAGCGAGAGCGTCGCCGCCAGCAGCAACAGCACCGACCACCAGGTCGGCTCGGTGTACTTCTGGGTGGCGGCGGGATAGGTGAAGAAGACCATGACGAGTCCCAGCACGGCCAGCACGACCGCGATGGCGAGGTCGAGCACCCACTCGCGCATCCACGCCGGTGCCGGGGCGGCGGTCGCCGCGAGTGCCGGATCCGGGTCCTGGCCGGGTCGAGCGCGTAACAGCCCGAGCATGCGGCGCAGGTCGTCCAGCGCCGACCGGCTCGCCCGCTCGATGACTCCGAGGGCCGGCGCCACCGGGTCGGCGACGCCTTCCCTCTGGTAACGGGCCACGCCCGACTGCACCGCGATGACCGAGAGCGTGTGCGAGACGACGTCGTGCAGCTCACGCGCGATGCGCAGCCGTTCGGCGAACACCGCTCGTTCGGCGGCGACGGCCCTGGCCCGCTCGGCGGCCACGGCGTTCGCCTGGGCGACCTCCGTGGTCCGGCGCCGCCGCCGCATCACCCGGCCCATTCCCCAGGCGACGGTCTGAGCGAACACGTCGACCAGGATCAGCGGATGGTCGAATCCCGGGGCGCCGAGCACCATCAGGATCGGCACCGACACGTACGCCGCCGCCAGTCCGGCGGCCGCCACGCGCCTCTCACGCCAGGCGGCGACCGCGTACAGCGCCGCCATCTGGCAGAACGGGGTGGCGCCGGGCGCCCAGCGCAGCGCCGTCAGCAGCAGGATCGCTCCGGTGACCGTCAGCGAGACGGTGAGCGGGCGGCGGCGCCGGGCGGCCAGCGGCAGGCTCGCGGCCAGAGCGAGGAGGACCGCCCAGCCGTCGGGCCGGCGATAGGCGTGCGTGAAGATCGGCTCGGGTGCCGCCACGCTGATCGTCACGAGCACCCCCAGCGCCGCGGCCATGATCGCGTCGACCAGCCCCTCGCTCGGGCGCCACGTGCGCGTCGCCGCTCCACCGGCTGCGAAATCGCTCACATCAGCAGCGTACGGCCGAGCCGCTCGCGTGGGATCAGCCCTGCGGGGGCAGTCCTCGTTCCCCCGTGGGGCGGAACGCGGGCCTGTCTTCACCCGGGCGGCGGCAGGAGCGAACCCGCCCCACGGCCGCTGTGCGAAAGGGGGCGGCTCCCCACACTGAAGCCGGACAGTCGCCATCCCTCCGAATCGAAAGCGGTGACGCATCATGGACGTTGTTCTCGGGATCTTCGTGGTGGCCGGGATCGTGGTGGCCCTGACGGCGTTTCTGCGCCCGCGCCGGCCTGGTGGTCCGCCGCCGGGTGAGGCGGCGATCCAGGCGGCCATCCCCACCTTCCGGGTGGTGGCGCTGGGCCTGCCGGGATCGGGCAAGACGCTGCTGCTGGCCAGCATGTTCAACGAGCTCCAGACGCCGTCGCGGCAGTGCTACTACCTGTCGGCGGGCGATGACGACGTGGCCCGGCTGACCGGCTGGTTCGCCCAGATGGCCGACACCTCCCGCACCGACCAATGGCCCCGCGGCACCTTCACCAGCGAGACCCGCCGCTTCACCTTCGGCGTCAAAGCCCGCTCCGGAGAGACCGTGCACGAAGTGCTCCGCCTGGACCTGCTCGAATACGCCGGCGAACTGCTCACCGACGCCGAGGCCCACTCCGACCGGCGTCAGGAACTGTTCGAACAGGTCCGCTCGGCCCACGCCCTGCTCGCCATCATCGACGGCGCCCGCATCCGCCAGCACCTCGACGGCGACCCCCAAGGCTGGACCGAACTGCACCGCACCCTCAACATCCTCGTCCCGCACCTGATCGAGGCCGGCTGCCCGGTCACCTTCGTCATCACCAAATGGGACCTGCTCACCCACCTGCACGAAGACGAGAACACCCGGCTGAGCCTCGTCCGCGACCTGCTGATGTCCAACACCCACTTCCGCACCCTGGCCCGCCTGCACAGCACCCGCCGCGTCACCCGGCTCATCCCGGTCAGCGCCGTCGGCCCCGGCTTCGCCTCCCTCGACGCCACCGGCCACGTGATCAAGACCCGCAGCGCTCAAGCCCGGCCCACCTACGTCGACGTCCCTCTGTCCACCGTGGTCCCCGACCTGTTCGACCAGGCCGAACTACACCTGCCCACCACCCTGCGCGCGGCACTGCACGAAGAGGCCCGCCGCCACCTCTGGCGCGCCCCCCTGGAACGCGTCCACTCCACCGCCATGCTCACCCTCCAGAGCTCAGGACGCGCCCTGCTCCACGCCCTCGGCTCGGCCCCCGCCGCCATCGCCGGAGACGTCCTCATAGCGATGTTCCTCGACTCCCGCGCCCCGGCCGTCGGGCCCGACCCCGCCGGCCCGCAGGTGGACGAGGCGCAGCGGCGGGTCGGTGAGTTCGTCCGCGTCCGGAAGCAGGTGCTGCAGGACATGCGCGGCAAACCCGCCATGCTCGAAGGCCGCCTGCCCAGCTCCCGCCTGTCGCAGGAGAGCTGACCATGCCCGCCCACGGATGGCCGTTCCTGATCGCCCGCGGACACCACGCCGGCTACCGCACCCTCCTCGCACCCGCGCCGCTCCTGGCGGACGGCGACCACACCGTACTCGCCGACCACCTCGAACCCGCCGCCGTACCCGGCCGGCTCGCCGTCACCGACCTCACCACCCCCACCGGACGCCGGATCACCGTCGTCCACACCACTCACCCGGTCTCGGGCGCCGACCTCGGCCACACCACGGCGCCCAGAGACGAGCACGGCCGCCCCCTGCACCTCCTCTACGGATTCGTCTGCCCTCGCGCCGTCACCCCCGATGAAGCCGACCTCCGCACGGCACTGACCACCGCACTCGCCACCTACCAGACATTCCTCGACAACGAAAACGGCTTCGCCACCCAAGCAGCGAAGCCGTTCCCCCTGCGATCCACCCTCCAAATGCCACAGCCTCGCCGGATCACGGCGCCGGTCGCGGTTGCCCTGCTCGTCGTGCTGCTCGCGGCCCTGTGGTGGGTCAGCCTCCCGGACGAGCCCGCACCACCCCGCCCCGTCCCTACCATGACGCCGCCGACCGGACCGTGTGCGACCAGAGATGCTGAACCGGCCGCTCCGAATTTCCATCCGCTGAGAGCAGATCCGCCCCAGGCAGATCGCGTCGACTTCGGGCCTGAGCGCCTCACATGATGGACGCATGAGCGAAGAATCAAAACTTCCCCTGTTCAACGCACGGGTGCGACGCGAACTGTACGAACAGCGAGTTCTCGTTCTCGACGGCCCGCTCGACGACGACAACGGGACCCTGCTGGCCACGCAGATGATGGCGCTCGCCACGCATGACACGTCGGCCGACATCGCTTTGTGGATTCATTCCCCGGGCGGTTCCGTTCCCTCGATGCTGGCGATCCGCGACGTCATGCGCATCATTCCCTGTGACGTTTCCACCCTCGTGCTGGGAATCGCCTACAGCGCCGGGCAATTCCTGCTGTCGTCGGGGGCCAAGGGAAAGCGCCGCGCCCTGCCGCACGCACGCGTCCTGATGCACCAGGGGTCGGCGGGCATCGGTGGCACCGCGGTCGACATCGAATTGCAGGCCGGTGACCTGCGGCATACGCGTGACACCGTGCTCGGCCTGATCGCCGAGGACACGGGCCAGCCGGTCGAGCGCATCTTCGAGGATTCGCTGCACGACCGCTGGTACACGGCGCAGGAGGCGCTCGACTACGGCTTCATCGACGCGATCGTGCAGACCTTCGAAGAAATAGCGCCGCAGCATCGTCCACGTCCCGGATTCGGCGTCACCGAAGGAGTCGGCCAGTGAGCACCTATACGATCCCGAACGTCATCGCGCAGAATCCGCGCGGCGAGCGTGTGATGGATGTTTATTCGCACCTGCTCACCGAGCGCATCGTCTATCTGGGCACCGCGATCGACGCGGGTGTGGCGAATGCGCTCATCGCGCAGCTGATTTTCCTGGAGTCGGACAACCCCGATGCGGAAATTCAGTTCTACATCAACTGCGAAGGCGGGGATCCGAGCGCGATGCTCGCGATTTACGACACCATGCGGCACATCCGGCCGCGCGTTTCCACGACGTGCGTCGGGCAGGCCGTCGCGGTGGGCGCCGTGCTGCTCGCCGCGGGCGCGGAGGGGAAACGGGCCGCGCTCCCGCACGCGCGGGTCATCCTGCACCAGCCGGCCGCGCAGGGGCGGGGTGCGATCCCCGATCTCATCCTGCAGGCCGATGAGGTCGTCCGCGTACGGGCCGACATCGAGCGCATCCTGTCACGGCACACCGGCCAGAGCATCGAGACCCTGCGCGCCGACACCGACCACGATCGGGTGTTCACCGCGACCGCGGCCATGGAGTACGGGCTCCTCGACCAGATCATCGAGGAGCACTCGTAAGCCCGCGCGCCACCCCGGCCGGTCGCGTCACGCCGCCAGGGCGTACGCGGCGGCCGAGCAGGTGGCGCCCCGCGCCGTGCTGTGCTGGGTGGAGCGCAGGTTGTCGGCGACGGCGAGGGTCAGATCGATCAGGGTCACGTCCAGCGCGCCGGCGACCGCGGCGATCATCTCGCTCGACGGCTCCTTGAGACCTCGCTCCATCTCGGAGAGATATTGCGGCGAGACGCCGGCGCGGCTCGCCGTCTCGCTCAGCTTCTCTCCCCGCTCGTGACGGAGGCCGCGCAGGCACTCACCGAGCACGTGCCGCCACAGTGGCTCGCCGGCCGGCGAGGGCGTGGGGACGGTCCTGTCGATGGCTGGGCGCAGCGGCGGGATGGTGGAGGCCATAATTCACCATAGACAGCCGGGGCGTTCGCGTACCGCCTGCTTCGCGTAGAGCGGAACGCCCCCCGCCTCCTTCGCCCGGCCGCGACCTTCCTCGCCGACGCCGTACGGCCGGATGATCGGCATCCCCGCAGCATCAGCTACGTTTGCGTGTCTATTGGACGCCCACTATGGTCATGTAGATACGTAAACGTTGCTAAAAGAAGGCCCGGCACACCATGTCTCAGATCGTCTGGAGCACTCGCGCGGAGACCGAACAGGACGGCCCGGCGATCCGCGAGATCCTGCTGGCGGCCTTCCCCACCGCTCTGGAGGCCGACCTCGTCGAAGCCCTGCGCAGGGATCCTGCCTGGATCCCGTCCCTGTCCATCGTCGCCACGACCGCCGAAGGACCGGCCGGATACGCGCTGCTCACCCGCTGCCACGTCGGTGACGCGCCCGCCCTCGCCCTGGCCCCCTGCGCCGTGCTGCCCCGCCACCAGCGGCAGGGCGCCGGCTCGGCCGCGATCCGCGCCGGGCTGTCCGCCGCCCGCGACCTGGGCGAGAACCTGGTCCTGGTGCTCGGGCACCCCGCGTACTATCCGCGGTTCGGCTTCACACCCGCCTCCGCCTACGGCATCCGTCCCCCGTTCGAGGTCCCCGACGAGGCGATGATGGCGCTCACCCTGGACCCGGCGGCCCCGGCGCCGATCGGCGGCTCCATCGTCTATCCCACCCCGTTCGGCGTCTGACCACGACCTCGGGCCGCAGGTGACGGTCACTGTCATGCCGCTCTTCCTTTCTCGGTAGGGGTCTCGGCACGGGTCTTGGCCAGCCGCCGTTCCCGTACCGTGCAGGCGAGGCGGACGACCACCGAGCGGACGGCTTCTGCGGGGCGGTTCGACGGCACGAACAGTTGCTGCTTCACCCGGGCGAGGTGCTGGTGCCTGACGACGGACGGGCGCAGCCGTGACTCCCAGGCGGTCAGCGCGGCGCCGAGGTCGCCGGGGCTCTTCCGCAGCTCCCGGCCGAGCTCGGCGCCGCCGCGGAGGGCGAACGTGGCGCCCATGCCCGAGTAGAGGTTCAGACACCACGCCGCGTCGCCCACGAGCACCACCCTTCCCCGGCTCCACCTGGGCATCTTCACCTGGTGCACCGAGTCGAACAGGAAGTCGGGCGCCTCCTCCAGCGAGTCCAGGGCGTGCCGCACCACGGGGTCGTCCATGTCGGAGAACGCGGCGCGCAGCCGTTCGATCCTGGATCCGGTGAACTCTTCTTCGACGTCCTCGGTCCGGTAGGTCAGCAGGGCGGTCGGGGGCCGGTCGGCGAACCCGAACACCCACGCGCCACGGCCCGCCCGGGCGCTGATGATGCTGTCCGCCTCCTCGAACGACGGCACCTGTTCCCTGAGCTGGAACGCGCAGATCATCGCGTTCCATCCGGTCAGGTAGTTCTCGGGCGGGCCGAAGACCATGCGGCGCACGTTCGACCGCATGCCGTCGGCGCCGACGACGAGGTCGAAGCTCTCGCGCCGCCACACGCCGGCTTCTTCGAGCAGGACGCGGATGTCGGCGCCGGTGTCGTCGATCTCCACGGGTTTCGTGGCGAAGTGCACCGGGATGGGGTCGTCCGTTCCGGCTCCGCTGATGCCCTCCCAGAGTGCGGCCTCGATGTCGCCGCGGATCACCGCCGCCGGGTCGCCGGGCTGGTGCAGGAATCCCAGGCCCGGCTCAAGGTTCCCGCGCCGGTTGAGCGACCACGCCTTTCCGCCGTCGGGCGGGTTGCGGGTGTGCAGGTGGTCGCGGATGCCGAGGTCGGCGGCGGCCTGCCGGCCTTCGGGCATGAGACCGACGAAATAGCCGCCCCTCCGGCGTTCCGGGGCCTTCTCCACGATGACCGGCTGCCAGCCGGCCTGCCGCAGCCCGATCGCCGCGGACATGCCGGCGATGCCGAGCCCGACCACCAACGCGCGTTTCCGCATGATGTTCGTTCCTCTCTTCAGTGGTCAGCCGGGGACGACGACGGCGCGGGTACGCCCCTGGTGCGCCCAGGCCGCGCCGACGCGGCTGAGCGGGTAGGTCGTGTACGGCGCGTCGAAGGTGCCGTCGGCGAACCGCGTGATCATCTCGGGGAACTCGGCGATCATCTCGGCCTTGGAGACCGAGCCCATCCCGCTGCCGGTGATCCGGATCCGGCGGCTGCGCAGGAGGGCCGCGGGCAGCGTCGCCTCGGTCCCGGCGAGTGAGCCGATCTGGACGTACGACGTCGCCGCGCTCTCGTCGTCCGGGCGGACACTGCTCAGCGCGGTGAAGACGGCCTCGGCCACGGGGCCCCAGACGAAGTCGAGGATGAGCGAGGGCTGCGCCTCGGCGAGGGTGGCGGTGAGGGCGGTCGTCGCGGTGCCGGGCGCCGGATCCGCGAGCGGGACGGTGACGGCGCCGAGGCCGCTCAGTCGTTCCAGCGCCTCGCGGTCGCGTCCGGCCGCGACGACCTGCTTCGCGCCGAGAGCCAGTGCCGCCCGTACGGCCAGGCTGCCCGACATGCCGGTCGCGCCGAGCACCAGCACGGTGCCGAGCTCGCCCGCTTCCCTGCGATGGGCGACCAGCGGCATCCAGCCCGCCGAGGCGGGGTTCATGCCGGCGGCGATCGCGAGCGGGTCGGCGCCGGCGGGCAGGTCCACCTCGAACGGGGTGACCATCGTTTCGGCCATCGTGCCCCAGGGCGACCGGGCCAGCCCCGTGTAGACCAGCCGCCCGTCCTCGGTCCTGGCCACGGCGTCCACGCCGGGGACCAGGGGGAATCTCTTGCCGCTGCGGTAGTGGCGGCCGGTGGCCATGCCTCGGACGACGTGGTGCAGCCCCGCGCCCACGAGGCTCAGCGGGGGGCGGCCCGGCTGTGGTTCCGGGGCGGGGAAGTCCGCGCAGACGGGGGTCGCATCGGCGGAGTTGACGACGGCAGCACGCATGACACGCTCCTGAACTAAGTTCAATTCGGACGTCACCAACCGTGCCTGAACTTTGTTAAGGTGTCAACCGTGGCGAAGGGCATCACTCGGGAGCGGATCGTGGCGGCGGCCCTCGACCTGCTGAACGACAAGGGCATGGACGCACTCACCGTCCGCGCGCTCGCGTCCCGGCTCGGCGTGGGAGCCCCGGCGCTCTACTGGCACGTCCGCAACAAGCAGGAACTGCTCGACGAGATGAGCACGTTCGTCATGCGCCGCGTCACCGACGCCCTCTCCGAGATCGCGCCCAGCGCGGGCTGGCGTGACGACGTGGCCGCGTACGGCCGCGTCCTGCGCTCCGAATACCTGCGGCACCGCGACGGGGCGCGCATCTTCAGCGGCACCCGCTTCTCCGACCCCGACGTGGTGAAGGCCAAGGAACGCTGGCTCGAACGACTGACGGGGGCCGGGTTCTCGCTGGCCGAGGCGGACGACACCCTCGACCTGGTCACCGCGTTCGTGGTCGGCTTCGTGATCGAGGAGCAGGAACGCGGCCAGTCAGGCGGCGGCGACCCGGACCGCTACTCGCTCGCCGAGCGGGACGCGTGGCTGGGGGAAGGCGCCGAGCTGGTCAAGGCGGCGGGGCATCTGCGCGACGACGGGGACCAGAGATTCGAACGGCAACTCGGCGTCGTCCTCGACGGGCTGGCGGCCCGGCTGCCCTGACGGTTCGTCCGTACTGGTGGCCGGGCCGTGGTGACGGCCCGGCCTTTGCGTCACTTGCTGTGGCGGAGCGCCGCGCGTACGGCGGTGTAGATGACGATCCAGAGCACAGCCACGGGGATGATGAAGGCGAAGACCAGTTCCGGGATACCGATGTTGGGCATGTCCGCACCATAGGGAGGCCGGATTAAGAAGCGCTTGACGATCACTTGCGGGCGCGGGAAGGCCGAAGATTCTCGGTGGTGACAGCCGCCGGAGTTGGTGGGACTGTGAAAGGCAAGGTGACCTGCTGGAGGAGATCGTGGCACACGCTGAGCTGAACACGGACGTGGTCCTCGCCGCCATCCGCGACAACGGATTCGCCGCCTACGACGTCCTGGTCAAGCAATACCCGTCCGACGCGGTGATCACGGAGTTCACGCGGGCGGCCAGGGAGGGGTTCACCACCTTCGGCGTGGCGGTGCATCTGGCGTCGCTGACGGACAAGGGCAGCAAGCGGCTCGACTCCCTCTGATGGCCTCTGCGCGGCTGAGCTCAGGAGAGCGGGATTCGGGGTGAACGCCCGCACGGATTTTGCTGAGTCGAAAGCGGCGACGAGGTGGTGGTCTCGGGGGAGCGGTCTGTCATCGGCAACAGTGTGACCCCGGCGCGAGCGGCTGAACAGCTCACGCCGGGGCCCGTTCACGTACCGGATCGTCAGGACGCTCCGGTGCGGAGCTTCTCCTTCGGGACGACCTGGCGCACGATGCTGGGGCTCGACCAGTGGAGCTGGGCGATGGCGTCGAAGCCGCCGTCGTAGAACTCCATCCTGATGTCGTGCGCCCCGGCCGTCAGGGCGATCTGCCCGGTGTCCTCCCGTTTGGAGTGGTCGGTCCAGTTGTCCACGAGCAGCGTCCCGTCCACCCAGAGGCGGACGCCGTCGTCGCTGGTGGTGATGAAGGTGTACGTCTCGGCGCGGTCGGCGATCACCTTGCCCGTCCACCGCACGCTGAACGTGTCCGGCTCCAGGGCCGGGTCAGGAGGGGCGGAGCCCCAGTCGAAGTCGACGTTGGGGTCGACGCGGGTCACCTTGGGGTTGGTCAGGTCGGCGTTGTCGAAGTAGGTGGCGTTCAGGCCCTCCTCCTCGACGACCAGGGTCGTGACCGAGGCGGCCGGAAGGGTGAGCGTGGTGGCGCCGCCCGCGACGGTGGCGGAGCCGGCGCGGTGCGGGGCCCACGCGTCAGAAGTGCTGCGCCAGACCGCGGCCGTGGCGGCGGTCAGGCCGGTGAACGACAGCGTGGCGGGCAGCGGCTCGTCGCCGACGTTGACCAGAACGATGTTCTTGGCCCCGTCGGAGGCGAACACGTGCAGGGAGTCGTCGTCGGACGTCGCGGTCACCATCGTGGCGCCGAACGGCCGGAACAGTTCTTCGCCGGTGAACATGCCGATGCCGTGGTAGATGGGCAGCGGCTCGTTGCGCGGCACTCCGCCCTCGCCGTCGGTGCTGGTCAGGCCGAGCCGGCCGTTCTTGTCGCCGTACTGGTAGGCGGCCGCCCCCGCGTGCAGGATCTGGCCGAGCGCCGCGGCGCCCCACAGCGTGTTGAAGTGCGTCAGCGTACGGTGCCCGTCGTCGTCCTGCCAGTCGGAGTTGAACTCGCCGATCTGCAGGTCGATCTCGTGGCCGAGGATCGACCTGGCGAGCGCGGCCACCTCCTTCAGGTCGGTCTCGTACTGGCGGATGACCGGGCCGAGCAGCTGCTCGTCGGTGACGGCGTCGTCGCCGCTGCCGTAGTCGTGGTAGTCGAGGAAGTCGACGCGGGCGCCCGACGCGGTGAGGAACGTACGCAGGTAGTCGAGCTTGTTCGACGACGTGGCGGGGCCACCGAGCCGCACGCCCGGGTCCTTCGCGCGCAGGGCGTCGGCGATCAGGTTGAAGCGCCTGCTGTACTCGGCGGCCGGGATCTCCGGCTTGCCCGGCACGCAGCTGCAGTCGGTCTCGTTCCCCACGATGAAGCGGCGCACCGGGTTGCCCGTGGCCGCGAAGTGCTCGTAGAGCGCGACCGCGTCGTCCCGGTTGACCTCGGCGCTCTGGCGGGCGTCCACCGGCAGGATGATGACCGGCTCGGCGCCCAGGTCGCGGATGGCGGTGATCCAGGCGTCGCCGGTGATCTTGGTGTCGCAGAAGAAGCCGCCGCAGACGATCGGGCTGTCGTGGTCGCCGGGCACCTCGTAGTGCAGCTCGATGCGCATCCGGCCGGGGCCGAGCCTGCGGATGAGCTCGCGGTGCCGGGCGTCGTTGGTGATGTACGACTGGTTGCCGTACCCCGTGATGCCGATGCCGTAGTCGGTGGCGGACAGGGTACGGATCGGTTTGGTGAAGTCGACCGAGACGGCTGCGGGTGCGGCGGCCCGCTCCTGTGCGTAGACCGGGGAGGTCGCGACGGCGGCGGCCAAACCGCTTGCGAGGACGGCGCGCAGCAGGCGGCCGGCTAAAGCGATCATCGTGCTCCCATCGCAGATCCGAGCTGTTGGATGATCATGGCATAGAGATCGTTACGGGGCGGTTACCTGAGCGTGGACGGCGGGGTCAGGTGGGGATGGTCAGGTAGGCGTGGGGGCGGAGGTGGTCCGGTGCGGTGGGGTCCGGGGCGACGCGGATGCGGGTGTGGGAGGTGGCAGGGTTCTGGGGGTGGGGTACGTGGTTCAGGCGCAGGTGGGTGACCTTGGCGAGGAGGCCGTCCAGGGTGGCCTCCGCGATCAGGTGGTTGACGTGGATCAGGTACGCCTCGATCGGGAGCGCCGTCACGGGGACGTCCAGGTGGGCCGTCGTCGGTGTGGCGGGATGGTTCGGTAAGAGGATCTGCTGGGTTCGCGGGGCGGGGAGGGCGTGCGGGCCGCGGAACGGGCGGAGCAGGCGGCGGAGTCCTTCGCGGGACGAGAGGGGAGCGGGGGCGTACCAGGCGATGGAGCCGTCGGGGGAGAGGTGGTCGAAGGGGTGGCGGGTGGCCAGGTTGGCCGGGTCGCCGGCCAGGAAGATCGTTCTGGTGAAGGCGGCGTACCAAGGGGCGCTCCGCGGCCGGGGGAGGGCGGAGGCGAAGGCGTGCGCGGAGGTGACGAAAGTGGCGGGGTCGAACGCGCGCAGGACCGCGATCACGCCGGTGTCCTGGGCCGGGGCCGGATGGTCGTCGAGCGTGGCGCGGAGGGATCTGGCGTGGCGGACGCGGGCGAGTCTCGCGTCCAGGTGGGTGCGCAGCAGGTGCTGTTCGGGCGCTGTCATAGGCCGGCTGTCCTGGCGATCTCGGCGGCCACCTCGTGGGCGGGGCGGTGGCCGACGACGATGCGGTGGATCCTGGTCGAGGTGAACGTCCTGAGTGCCTCGTCGTAGCCGGCGCGGATGAGGGGGAGCAGGTCCGCGCGTTCGTGGGGTTCCGGGCGGCGGTCGCGGGCCTTGACGCGGCGGGCGGCCTCGGCGGGGTCGAGGTCGAGCAGGATCGCCACGTCGGGGGGTGACACGGCGTATCGGGTGGTGAGTTCGGTCATCAAAGCTGCTGGGGGCAGGTCCACGAGGGCGATCAGTTCGGTGGCCAGGGTGTCGAGGCGGGGGACGCGGCCGTGGTGGCGCGGGGCGAGGGTACGGCACCAGCCCAGGGCGGCCTGGACGGCCGGGGCGGGCAGCCGGGTGAGTTGCTCGCGCAGGGTGGCGGCGCGGTCTGGGGTGGGGGACCGGTCGTGCCGGGCGGGCGTGCCGTTCGGGGTGGGGGCCTGGGGATTCGGCTTGATTGTCGTGGTGATGGCGTTTCGGTAGAGCGGGAGGTAGACGAGCGTGTCGATGAGGGGGTGGCGTTCGGTGATGATCGCGGCTGCCGGGCGGGCGGTGAAGAAGCGCTCGGCCACTCCGTACGTGCACATCTGCAGGTAGAGGACGGCGAGCTTGAGGTCGGGGCTGCCGAGGCGGTCGGCGGCGGAGGACAGGGTGTCGAGGTGCCGGGACAGCTCGTGCAGCGGGCCGCCGGGATTCTCGTGCGGGCGCAGGCAGGACAGGACGACGTGGGGGCCGTCGGCTGAGGAGCGCTGGGCGAGCAGACGGGCGCAGGTGCTCTTGCCGGAGCCGTCGACGCCGAGCAGCGCGACCCGGACCGGGCCCGCGGCAGGCGTCAGGGTGGGGGTGACGGTACGCGTTGGGGAAGGGTCAGGGGTCATGGATGCTCCGCGGCGGCGTCCTCGATGGCGATCAGGCGTAGGGTCGTGGCCGCGACGCGGGGCAGGAACGGCAGCTCCCGCTGCGTGTGCACCATCGCGTACAGCAGCAGCCGGGTCACGGCGAAGTCCCACAGCGCGAGCCGATGACCCTCGCGCCAGACCCGACGCTCCTCTCCGTGGCCCACGGCCTCGCGGTGCAGGTCGAGGAGGGCGGTGACCTGCGATTCGCCGGCGTCGGGGGGAAGGACGAAGGCCAGCAGCTCCGCCAGGTCCCGCTGGGGCACGTGCAGCGTGGCGAGCTCCCAGTCGTAGGCCACCAGGGAGAGGGCCGACCCCGTGCGGCGCAGGGCCAGGTTGCGGGGGTTGAAGTCGTGGTGGACGAGGGTGCGGGGCAACTGCTCCAGCCGGCGCCACCACCGCGGGATCTCCTCGATGATCCGGCCGAGCCGGTCCGCCGCGGCGGCGGGCAGGAGCTCGGGATGTTCGGACGCGGCGTGCTCCAGCAGCGCCGACCACAGCTCACGCATGGACGTCATGCGCTCGGCGCTCTGCACCGGCGCAAGCCAGGAGCGCAGCTCGTCGTCGCGGCCGAGGAAGGCGGCGTGCACGGCGGCGATCCCGCGTACGGCCGCCTTGAGGTCGGCGGGTCGCCAGCGCTCGGGGTGGTCCGCGCTGTCCAGGTGCAGCACGTCAGGGCCGAGGCGTTCCATGGCGATGACGTACGCCTCGCGCCCGGCGTCCTCGTGCACCCCGTACGCCCGCGGCAGCACCGCCCGCAACGCCGGCTCGGGATGACGGTAGACGGCGAGCTCACGCGTGTGCAGGCCGGTGAAGCCGGTCCAGTCGCGCCAGCGCGGATACAGGTCGGCCACCCGGCCCCCGCACAGCGAGGCGAGCTTGGCGGCCTCGATGACGACCTCCTGGTCGAGCGGCTTGACCTTGAGCACCAGGTCGGTCTCGCCGTCGCCGCCGTCCCACTTCCAGGCCGCGCGGACCGGGAGGATTCCCGTGACCTTGCGGCGTTCCGATCGGGAGGTGAGCTCCGTGATGAGGCTCGATCCCGGGTCCTGGTCGAGCCAGACGACGTCGGTGACCTCCAGGCCGGGCGCCTCCAGGGCGTGGGCCAGCATCGGGCCCAGCATGGGGGCGCCGAGGTCGTCGCGGCCGAGCCAGTTCACCCGCCGGCTCCGGCCGAGCCGCTCGTGCGCGTCGGCGAACTGGCCGCCGGCCACCGCCGCCATCGTGGACAGGTTGAGCGCGAGCGCGAACCCGCAGATGATCTCCGCGAACCGGCCGGCGTGGCCTTCGCCGCGGCAGCCGAGCACGTCCAGGTAGTCGCTCTGGCGCACGAGCCTGGTGCCGCCCCCGACCACGCCGGTGACCAGGCTGGGCAGGACGAGCGTGGCGCGCAGGTCGCCTTCCGACACGTCCACGGAGAACAGGCCGGTGCCGGACTCGTACACGCTGGCGATGTCCTGGCCGGTGGCGACGAAGATGGCCGCGATGACGTTCGCCGCGTCGATGTCGTGACCCGCCATGCCGGCCTGCTGGCCGGCCAGCACGCTGTGCCGGTAGAGCCGGTCCACCGCCTCCGGCGTGCTCTTCAGCACGCGCCGCAGGGTCGCACGGTCCAGTACGCACTCGGCGGCGACCCGGGTGCCGCGCCCTGAGATCATGTTCAGATGGGTGAACTTCTTGTCGCCGCTCAGGTTCGCCTCGATCGCGAACCAGGTCGGCGCGAGCCCCGGCATGACGGCCAGCCGGTCGTTGATCCACTGGCAGGCCCGCCAGGTGGCCGCCGTGGTCATGTTCTGGCCGCCCGCGTCGGCGGTCTCGTACACGAAGCGCACGTGTACGGCCCGGCCGAGCTGCACGGGATCGACCGCCGTCAGCCGCGAGTGGGCCGACACCTCGGCCACCCGCCGGTCCAGGTCGGCCTTGCGGGTGACGATCCAGCGGGCGAACTCGGCCGCCGCACCCAGCCCGGCGAACTCGAACACCGGCGCCCTGGTCATCCGCTGGGAGATGACCTGGCTGGTCACCCCGCCGGCCAGCGTGATCGCCTTGGCGCCGCGCGCGACCGAGGCGACCAGGGCGCCCTCGGTGGTGGCCAGCGGCGCCGTCACCATGCCCTGGGCGTGGCGGCCGGTGAACAGCAGCGGCCCCGCCAGGCCGACGGGGACCTCGACCACGCCGACGTAGTTCTCCAGGTTGCCCGGGAGTGTGCGCGGGTCGATGGTCGCGTGCTCCAAGGCCGGCAGCGCGGCCTTCGTGGTGGTTCGTAACCAGGCCAGCAGGTCCCTGCGGGCGCGTTCGGTGTACTGGCCGCGCCCCGGCAGGGTCGGGTACGGCGTCTCGCGCAGCAGCCCGGCCTGGGGCTCGGCGGTCAACGCCGTTCTCCCGCGAACGAGAGCACGCGCTGCCACGCGGCCGGATCGTCCCTGAACACCCGGTCCTTGACCCTGGTGGGCCTTTCGCCCTCCTCGACCCGGCGCCGCCACTCCCGCCAGAACGCCTCCACCGGCACCGCGTGCACCAGCGGCGCGGCCAGGGCTCCCGAGCGGCGGGCGGTGGCGTAGCCGGCCTCCTCACGGCACAGGGCCTGGTCGAGGGCGTCGCGGAACGGAGTGAGGTCCGCCGGCGGGGCGGCGAAGGCCACGGCCGCTTCGTGCCGGGGCGGGCCGGCGTTCGGGTGCGCCCGGTACATCACCTGGTGGACGGGCAGGCCGGTCGTCTCGCCGGCCGCCGCGACCGCGCGCAGCACGTGTGACTCGCGGACGCGCTCGCCCGCCTCGGAGACCCGGCCGTCGCGGCAGGAGTACTCGACGATCGGCGTCGCCCCGGCGAACCCGACCACCCGCACGATGTCGCGCACCGCGCACCGGTACAGGCCGCCGACGTGCGAGACCACGACGTGGTACTCCTCGCCCTCCTGGAGCTCGTGCGCCTCCAGGGTGTCGCTCCACGGCTCGATCCGGTCGCCGGCCGGGATGAACTCGTACAAACAACCGGAGACCATCAGCGCCCCGCCCGACGGGCGTCCGGCCAGGGGGACGGCCAGCGGTCCCTCCGACGAGCCGATCGGCGCGGGACGGATCCGCAGCCCCGCACCGTACTCCTCGCGCAGCGCCGGCAGGTAGAGCCGGGACACGTAGGTGTTCCAGGTCAGGAGGAGCTCCAGCCTGGGCCAGAGATCGGCGGGGCGCAGCGTGCCGCGGCGGGCGGCGACGCGTTCGAGGTCGGCCGCCCGGCCGGGCGCGGGCGGGCGCAGCGGTATGCCGCCGACCGTTCCGTTCCTGATCTCCTCGACCATGCGGGGCCACCACTCGCGGAGCTGGTGGGGGAGCGCCGCCGCGATGGCCGGGTTGACGGCGATGATCCCCCGTACGTCGTGCTCGGCCGCCATCCGCAACCGCAGGTAGGCGCGTTCCCACGGGCCGGCGTCGCCCAGCTCGGCCGGGAGCCGGCTCCAGGGCGCCCGGTTGCCGAGGCCGACGGCGAGGTCCTCGCCCGCCTTGGCGAAGTCGAGCTGGCTCGGGCCGAGGTGCGGGCGGCCGTCGCTGGTCCGGCCTGTGGGCGAGTGGGGGTCCTGCCACAGGTTGAGCACCGCGTCGTCGCGGGCGGGCAGATCCGGATGATGCCGTACGAGCTGCGCGAAGCCCGCGAAGTAGAACGGCAGGAAGCAGCGGCGCAGGAACCCGGCCGTCACCGGGATGCTCTTCTCCCCGCCGGTCGTGCCGCTGCTGGCGAAGAAGGCCGTGGGCTCCTCGCTGGTCAGCACCCGCCGCTCACCGGCGTGCACGCGCTCCAGCCACGGCCGGAACTCCTCGTGCCCGCGGATCGGCGTCGCCCGCCGGTAACCGGCCGTGTCGCGCACGGCGGGCAGGCCGTGCTCGCGGCCGAAGGCGGTGCCGCCGTTCGTGGCGAGCAGCTCGGCCAGCACCGATGCCTGGGCGGCGCGCGGGTCGTCCAGCGAGGCCAGGGCCTTGCCGCTCTCCAGCAGGACCCGCCGCCGGTACGCTTCCGCGCGCACGGCCGCAGCTCCGGCGTCCCCCGTGGCGGTCCCGGTGGAGGCGAAGGAACGTTCGGTGGTCATGGCCCTCCCGGTGGTCGGTGGTCGGTCGATGCGTCACAGGTAGACCTGCCTGAGCAGGGCTGATGAGGGTCGCCGGGCGAACAGGCCGTCGGTGAGGCGGTACGGGTCGATCCAGCCCGCCGGAGCGGCGAATCCACTCAGGTACGACGGCAGATCGTCCCCGTCGCCCGCCTTGTCGGTCTCGCTCGCCTCGCCGTCGCCGCCCGGCACGCCGGCCCCGCCGGTCTCGTCCAGCATTCGGGCGGCCCGTCTCATGGCGCGACGCAGCAGGTCGGCGCGGAACGGCTCGGTGGCGGTGCGTTTGAGCATCGCGATGAAGTACAGGCGCATCCCCAGGCGGTACCCGGCCGGGTCGAACTCCCGCAGGCACAGCTCCGCCAACTGGCCGAGGGAGTGCCCGTCCCATCCGCCGTACCGGCTGGAGCGGGCGGCGCGCCCGATCGGCACCCGTCCCAGCGGCAGCCGTGACGGCCGCGCCCCCAGCTCGCCCAGCACCCGCGCGAGCAGCGCGTAGTCGTGGGCCAGGTCGTCGTCGTAGACGAGCAGCACCTGGTCACCCTCGGTCAGGCGGGGGAGCAGGTCCCGCAGGATGACCAGGAGGTAGTTGGCGTGCCCGTCGGCGCCGATCACCGGGCGCAGTGGCATGCCCCAGCGGGTGCCGTCCAGGTAGGCGGGGCCGCCGTGCCCGCGGTGGTCCACGCACAGGTGCCGCCGTACCAGCAGCTCGACCGTCTCGTCGATCGAGGCGGCGGCGGGCCGGTCGGCGGTCAGGCCGGGGTCGTGCACGCCGAGCAGACCGAGCTGCCGCTGCCAGTCGCGGGTGGCCGCGCGTGTGGACGGGTGCACCCAGCCCTCCCGCTCGACGCGCTCGGTGTAGTGGCGCAGGCGGTCCATCGGGCGGGCGTCGCCCGAGGCGTGGAAGCGTACGTAGAGGTGACCTAGGTCCTCGACGGACAGCGTGTCGTGGTCGAGGTCCGGATGCCGGCGGTCGAGATGGTCCCAGAACTGGATGGTCTGGCCGGTCAGGTTCGCGGCGCGCGGGTTCCAGTAGTACTCGAGGTCGCGGACCAGCCGGGTGCTCCGGAAGAGCGTGTCCACCCAGAGGAAGCCCTTGACGTGCGTGGGCAGCAGGGGCTTGGTGGCGGTGATGGTGACGGGTGCGAGCAGCAGCCGCCGGGAAGGACCACGCACGCGCGCTCCTCTACGACTACGACGCGGCGGGCTTCGGGAGCGCCCGGTCGATCCCGGACCATAGACGTTCGGCGCCGCCATGAGCCACCGCGCGAGCGCCCCATTGCGAAAACAGCGGTCCGGACGTAATGACGTTTCTGTCAATACGCCCGCGTTTTTCGTGTGTTCAACCACCGCATTACCGTGATGCTTTTCCGCCGTTCAACTGCCGCGCCGCCTCAGTTGAACGGCGGGCAGGTGTTCAACAAGCCCGCACCTTGCCGCGGAAAGCGCCGTCCCGTCATTCTTTCATCGCCGGCGCCTGAAGTGCGGGACCCCGATCACCCGGTAACTCGTCCGATTCTCACGGTCCGCCGCTGTGTCATGCGCGAGACATGCGCAGCACACCCGTGCGCCCCGGGCCGGTTCACGATGTCGGTTCTCTCGGAGGGAGCGCGTTGATGGCTGAAGAGCAGCTGTTCCTGAAGTCCAAGGTCATTGTCGAACCGCTGGTGGACAGGTTCTTCGCCTGGCCGCACACGATCGCGCCGGTGCAGGCGGCGCTGAACCTGGCCCGGCTCCAGGTGCCGCTGCTGGAGTCGTACCTGCAGTCGCCGCAGGTGCACGTGGCGGCCAGCAACAACCCCGAGCTGCGCGGCGGCTACTTCATCAACATCCCGGAGAGCCGCGTCGACGAGGTACGCGACCTGCTCGACAGCATCAAGCGCGACCGCGCCGACATGCTGCGCTTCGCCGACGCCGTCATGGCCGGGCAGGAGATCCTGCGCGCGAGCGCCACCGGGTTCGACCTGACCCCGCTCTACCCGAAGCTGCCCGCCGAGCTCGCCGGCCTGGTCGAGCTGGCCTACGACACCGACAACCAGGCGCAACTGCGCTTCATGGAGCCGCTCGTCTACAAGAGCGACGCCTACACCGAGGCGCGCCAGTCGGTGCAGCTGTCGTTCGAGACCGGCATCGAGCGTCCCTTCATCCTCAGCACCCCGCGACTGCCGTCCCCGGACGTCCTCGAACTGGCCATCCCCTTCCGCCACCCCGGCCTGGAGGAGCTGTTCAAGGCCCGGGTGCGGCCGACGACCCTGAGCCACCTGCGCGAGGCGCTGGAGCTGGACGACGCCCAGGCGGCCCGGCTGGCCGGCATGCTCAGCGACCGGCCCAGCCTGTCGCCCGACCGGCACATCGAGTCCGGCGGCCGGATCCGCTACTTCGGCCACGCCTGCCTGGTGCTCCAGACGCCCGAGGCCGCCATCGTGACGGACCCGTTCATCAGCGCGGACAGCACCGCCGGCGACCGCTACACCCTGGACGACCTGCCCGACTACATCGACCTCGTGCTCATCACGCACGGCCACCAGGACCACATCGTCCTGGAGACGCTGCTGCAGCTCCGCGGCCGGGTCGGCGCCGTGGTCGTCCCGCGCTCCTCGCGCGGCAACCTGTGCGACCCGTCGATGGCGCTGATGCTCAGCCACCAGGGCTTCCCCGTGCTTGAGGTGGACGACTTCGACGAGATCCCCTTCCCCGGCGGCAAGGTGACGGCCACGCCGTTCCTCGGCGAGCACTGCGACCTGGACATTCGCGCCAAGTCGACCTACTGGGCCGAGCTGGCGGGCAGGAACGTCTTCATCGGCGCCGACTCCTCCGGCATCGACCCCGCCCTGTACCGCTACATCAAGGGTCACCTGGGCACGGCCGACTACGCCTTCCTCGGCATGGAGTGCGACGGCGCCCCGCTGACCTGGCTCTACCAGGCGCTGCTGACCATCCCGATCCCCAAGAAGATGAGCGACTCGCGCAAGCTGTCGGGCTCGAACGCCGAGCAGGCCGGGGCGATCATGACCGAGCTGGGGGCCAAGGAGGGCTACATCTACGCCATGGGCGAGGAGGCCTGGCTCGGCCACGTCATGGCCACCACGTACAACGAGGACACCTACCAGATCAAGCAGATCAACGAGTTCCTCGCATGGTGCTCCGACCGTGGCATCAAGGCCGGCCACCTGTTCAAGCAGCAGGAATGGCGCTGGTAGCCAGCAGGCTGCCGGCCCACCCCCATTGACGACGTGGCCATCGGTTCTCCAGGAGGTATGCCATGGCTGTGCAAGACATCTCGTACGTCGAGCTGTTCACGCAGGACAAGATCTCAGCCGTCGACTATTTCGTCACAGCCATGGGCTTCACCCGGGTCGCCGATTCCGTGGAGGTCGACCGGAGCTCCGTGCTGCTGCGGCAGGGCGGCGTGCAACTGGTCGTCACCTCCGGCCGCGGGATCTGGAGGTTCCTCGACACTTATGGTGACGGCATCGCCGACATCGGCATGACCTGTGACGACGTCGCCGCCACCGAAGCCGCCGCGGTCGCGGCCGGCGCCGGGCCCGTCATGACCGTACGCGGCAACACGGTCGTCCCCGGCTTCGGCGGCGTCACCCACACCCTGCACAGGCAGGCGGACGAGCCCTCGGCCGTGCCGCCCCCCGGCCGCAACTGGGTGCCCACCCCGGACGGCCCCGCCGGCGCGGAAGGCCACATCGAGCTGCTCGACCACGTGGCCGTCTGCGTCGAGGGGGGCAGGCTCGGCGAGTACGCCGACTACTACCGCGACGCCTTCGGCTTCTCCCGCTACTCCTCCGAGTACGTCGACACTGGCGGCCAGGCGATGGACTCCATCGTCGTGCGCAGCGCGTCGGAGCGGGTCACGTTCACGCTGGTCGCGCCGGACCCGGGCAAGGACGGCGGGCAGCTCGACGCGTTCCTCGAACGCAACGGCGGCCCCGGCGTGCAGCACCTGGCCTTCCTCGTCCGCGACATCATCACGGCCGTGCGCGACTGCCGCGAGCGCGGCGTGGAGTTCCTGACCACGCCCGCCTCCTACTACGACGCGCTCGCCGACCGCCTCCAGGAGGGCCCCTTCACGCTCGGCGACCTCAGGCAGGCGCACGTGCTGGCCGACCACGACGAGTGGGGGCAGCTCCTGCAGCTCTTCAGCCGCTCGCCCTACGAGCGCAACACGCTGTTCTACGAGCTCATCCAGCGGCTGGGCTCGCGGGGGTTCGGCAGCTCCAACATCCGCGCGCTGTACGAGGCCGTCCAGCGTGACCGGCTGAGCGCGGGATGACCGGCCACGGCCAGGCTTGGCCGCTCACCCTCGCCGACTACGCGGAGCTGGCGCGGGCGCGGCTCGGCCCGGCCGTGTGGGACTTCGTGGAGGGCGGCGCCGGCGCCGAGCGCACCCTCGCCGCCAACGTCGCCGCCTTCGAGCACGTACGGCTGCGCCCCCGCGTCCTGACCGGCCTCGGCCTGCCCCACACCAAGACCGAGATCCTCGGCCGGGTGTGGGACGCGCCGATCGGCATCGCGCCCATGGCCTACCACACGCTCGCCCACCCCGAGGGGGAGGTCGCCACGGCCCGCGCCGGGGCGCCGCTCGTGGTGAGCACCTTCGCCGGGCGCACGTTCGAGGACATCGCCGCGGCCGCCTCCGCGCCGCTGTGGCTGCAGGTGTACTGCTTCCGCGACCGTACGACGACGCGGCGGCTGGTCGAACGGGCGGAGGCGGCCGGCTTCGAGGCGCTGGTGCTGACCGCCGACGCGCCCCGGCTGGGGCGCCGGGTCCGCGACCTGCGCAACGGCTTCCTGCTGCCGTCCGGCGTGGCGCCGGCGAACCTGACCGGCACCGGTTTCTCCTCGCCCGGCGGGCACGCGGCGGCCGAGTTCGACGCCGCGCTGGACTGGTCGGTCGTCGCCTGGCTGCGCTCGATCAGCTCGCTTCCCGTGCTGGTCAAGGGGGTGCTGACCGCCTCGGACGCGGTCCTGGCCAGGGAGGCGGGGGCTGGCGGCGTCGTGGTGTCCAACCACGGCGGGCGCCAGCTCGACCGCGCGCCGGCCACGTTCGACGTGCTGCCGGAGATCGCGGCGGCGCTCGGCGGAGGCTGTGCCGTGCTTCTCGACGGCGGGGTGCGCCGTGGCGCCGACGTCCTGGCCTGCCTGGCCCTGGGCGCGGACGCCGTCCTGCTCGGGCGGCCCGTGCTGCACGGGCTGGCCGCGGGCGGGAGCGACGGCGTGGCCGGGGTGCTCGGCATCGTCACGGACGAGCTGACGGAGGCCATGCTCCTCACCGGCGTCCCGGCCCCTCGCGACGCCGGCCCGGCCCTGCTCACCACCGCGTCCCCGGCCGCGGCGCCGTCCGAGCTCCCGGCCGCCGTGACGACGACCGCGCCGGCGCCTCCCGAGCAAATGGCGGGCGGTGTCACGCTGCGCAGGCGCGACCTGCACGGCAGCCTGAACGACCCGCTGCTCGACACCATGAACTTCCTCAACGAGATCACGCACCGCTACCCGGACGCGCTCTCGTTCGCCCCCGGCCGCCCCCACGACGGCTTCTTCGACACCGAGGACGTCTTCACCCACCTGCGCCGCTACGTCGAGCACCTGGAGCGGGGCGGCGCCACGCCCGCCGAGGTCCGCTCCGCCCTCTACCAGTACGGCCCCACCAACGGCCAGATCCGTGAGCTGGTCGCGGCCTCGCTGCGCGCGGACGAGGGCATCGACGTGCCGCCCGCGTCCATCGTCGTGACCGTCGGCGCGCAGGAGGCGATGCTGCTCGCGCTCCGCGCCCTCATCAGGGGCCCCGAGGACGTGCTGCTGGTCTCCAGCCCCTGCTACGTCGGCATCACCGGCGCGGCCCGGCTGCTGGACGTGGCCACGGCCGTGGTCGAGGAGGGGACGGAGGGGCTGCGCTGCGCCGACGTGGAGGCGGTCATCCTGGCCGAACGGGCCCGCGGCCGCCGTCCCCGTGCCTTCTACGTGGTGCCCGACCACTCCAACCCGTCCGGCGCCACCATGCCGCTCGGCACCCGCGAGGAACTGCTGCGCGTGTGCGCCCGGCACGACGTGCTGCTGCTGGAGGACAGCCCGTACCGGATGGTCAGCCCCGGCCCTCAGTTGCCCACGCTCAAGGCGCTCGACCGCGAGCGCCGCGTGGTGCAGCTCGGATCGTTCTCCAAGACGCTCTTCCCCGGCGCGCGCGTCGGCTACGCCGTGGCCGACCAGCCGGTCGAGGGCGGCGGGCTGCTGGCCGACGAGCTGTCCAAGATCAAGAGCATGGTGACGGTGAACACCTCTGCCGTGAGCCAGGCGGTCGTGGCCGGCATGCTGCTCGCCGCGCGGGGACGTACGTCGGAGCTCAACACCGGCCCGGCCGCCCACTACGGCGAGGCGATGCGGGTCACGCTGCGCGAGCTCGCCGCCTGCTTCCCCGACGCGGAGGAGCTCGGCGTGAGCTGGAACGAGCCCACGGGCGGCTTCTTCCTGACGCTGCGGGTCCCGTTCGCGGCCGGCAACGAGGCCCTGGTCCGGTCGGCGGAGGAGTTCGGGGTCATCTGGACGCCGATGTCGTACTTCTACCCGCAGGGCGGCGGGGACCACGCCATCCGGCTGTCCGTCAGCTATCTGCCCGCCTCCCTCATCCCTGAGGGCTGCGCGCGCCTGAGCCGCTTCGTCAGGGCCCAGGGGGCCGGATGATCAGTTCTTGTCCAGGAACTCGATGATCGCGGCGTTCACCGCGTCGGGGCGTTCCAGATTGCCCAGGTGACCGCAGCCGGGCAGCTCCACCAGGTCGCAGTCGGGGATGGCGTCGGCCACCTCGGCCACCAGGTGCGGCGGGCAGATCAGGTCGTCGGCGAAGGCGATGGCCCGGCACGGCACGGTGACGCCGCGCAGGGCGGCCCGCCGGTCGCCGACGGTGTCCACGCCGAGCTGGCCCGCCGACTCGCGCCCCGCGCCCGTGGTCAGCTCGAAGATCTCCAGCCAGCCGGAGGCGGCCGCGTCGTCGTTCAGCGTCACGGGGGACAACATCTCCAGGACCGTGCGCATGGCCTCGTACCCGGGAGGAAGCTCGACACCGCTCTCCCGCAGCGCGCGGTCGGCCCGCGTCAGCGCCCGCCTGGTCACGTCGGAGCGCGACCGCGTCGCGATCAGCACCGCCGAGCGCACCAGTTCGGGGCACTCCAGGGCCAGCTCCTGCGCGATCATGGCGCCCATCGAGGTGCCGACCACGCGGCACGGCCCGATGTCCAGGGCCTGGATCAGCCCCTTGGTGTCGGCCACCAGGTCCGCCAGCGTGTAGTCACCGGGAGGCGCGCTCGACGGCGCGATGCCCCGGTTGTCGAACACGATCGTCTCGTATCCGGCGGCGTTCAGCGCCGGCGTCTGGTGCATGGTCCACACGTGGCCCGCGGCGTTCGAGCCCATGATGAGCAGGACCGGGTCACCGCTGCCCGAACGCTGGTAGCTGAGCTGGATCCCGTTGGTGCTCACGAACGGCATGTCGCCCACCATGGCACGCGCCGCGCGGGCCCGTCGAACACCCGTCCAACTGGCGCCCAGCCGCACTTGAACGACCTCGCCCGGGCGGGGACACGACCCGCATACTCGCCCGGGATGTGGCCGACCATGAGCCGCGGAGATGAGGTCTTCTTCATGAGTGCGCACAACGACTGGAAGCCGACCGAGGTCCGGCCCGACGGCCCCGAGCGGGGCGCGGAGGGGCTGCGCCGCGCACTGGCGGCGGCGGGGGACTTCGGTGACCTGCTCACCAGGGCCAAGGTCGTGGTCTTCCGCGACTTCCAGGTGGGCGAGCAGGAGCTGGACGAGGTCATGGACCTGCTGCTGCCGAACCGGCTGGCGTACACGCACGGCACGTCGCCGCGGACCAAGGTGGCCGCGGGGAACGTCTACACCTCCACCGAGTACCCGAGCGAGCAGACCATCGCGATGCACAACGAGCTGTCCTACAGCCACAAGTGGCCCAGCCGGCTGCTGTTCTACTGCGCCACCACCCCGGGCTCCGGCGGTGCCACGCCCGTCGTGGACGGCACGCTCTGGCTCGCGTCGCTCGACGAGAAGGTACGGGACGCCTTCGCCGGCGGCATCCGCTACGCGCAGAACCTGCACGACGGGTTCGGCCTGGGCCGCAGCTGGAAGCAGACGTTCGAGACCGAGGACAGGAAGCAGGTCGAGGCGTTCCTCGACGAGGGACGATTCACCTGGAACTGGACGTCCGACGGTGGCCTGCGCATGGTGAGCCCCGTCCGGCCCGCCTGGATCAGGCACCCGGTCACCGGCGAGGAGGTCTGGTTCAACCAGGCCGACCACTTCCATCCGGCCGCGCTCGGCGACGACATCGCCCGCGAGCTGGCCCAGATCCTGCCGCCTGAGGAGCTGCCGCAGTCGGTGACGCTCGCCGACGGCAGCCCCATCCCGGACGAGTACGTCCTGCACGTGCACGATCGGGGGCTGGAGCTGGCCGTGGACGTCGACTGGAAGCAGGGCGACCTCATGGTCATCGACAACGTCGCCGTCGGGCACGGCCGCCGCCCCTACACGGGCGACCGCCGCGTCCTGGTCGCCATGTCGGACTGAGCCATCCCACCCGCCTGCTTCAGCCGGCCCGCTTGAGCGCCACGGGGAGCCGCCCGGGCCCGTTGACCACGATCGAGTCCAGCAATTCGGGCTCGCCGTCCGCCTCGACGCGCACCTCCCGGCCGAGCAGCTCGCCGTACAGCAGTCGCAGCTCGACTCTGGCCAGCACGCTGCCGAGGCAGAAGTGCTCGCCGAAGCCCAGCGCCAGGTGCCGGTTCGGCTGCCGCCGCACGTCGAACACGTCCGGGTCGTCGAAGACGCGCTCGTCCCTGTTGGCCGACGGCAGCCAGAACACCACCTTGTCCCCGGCCTCGATGGTCCGGCCGTGGATCTCGACCGGCCGGACCGCGGTGCGCATGATGTGCGTCGCGGTGGACGTCCACCGCAGCACCTCCTCCACCGCGGAGGGCAGCAGGTCCCGGTCCGCCGCGAGCGCCTGCCACTGGCCGGGGCGCTCAAGGAAGGCCAGCATGCCGCCCGCCGCCGCGATCCGCGTGTTCTCGGTGCCGCCCACCAGCAGGTTGTCGCAGTTGAGGATCACGTCGTCCGGGCTGAGCCGCTCGCCGTCCACCTCCGCCGTGGCCAGCACGCTCACCAGGTCGTCGCCGGGGTCCGCGGCCTTCGCCGCGTGCAGGGTCTCGAAGTAGCCGAGGATCTCCAGGTGGGCGAACCTGCGGGTGAGCGGGTCGCCGCCGCCGAACGCCTGGCTGGTCAGCTCGTACAGGCGCTCCCAGTCCGTCTCGGGGACGCCCATCATCTGGCAGATCACGTACAGCGGGACCCGGGCCGCGACGTCGGCCACGAAGTCGACGTTCCCGCGGTCGAGCGCCCGGTCCACCACGCCGCGGGTGATCTCGCGCAGCTCCGGCTCCAGCGCCCGGATCGAGCGGACCGCGAACCATTCGTCCACGAGCGCCCGCAGCCGGCGGTGCCGCGGCGGATCGGTCAGCGCCAGCGTCCGCCCGCCTCCCGGGTCGGCGCCGTGCTCGGCCGGGCGCAGCAGGATGCCCTGCGCGGAGCTGAACGTCTCCGCGTCCCGGTACGCCGTGCGCACGTCGTCGTAGCGCGTCAGCGACCAGAATCCGGGCAACTCGGCCGGCGGCTGCCAGTGCACCGGCGCGTTCGCGCGCAGCCAACGCCATTGCGCGAACGGGTCACCGTGTGCGTAAAGTGCGGGATCCACCAAGTCGATATGCGGCGGCGCTGACATTTCCGGCATGCCGGTGCCTCACATTCTTCATCCTTTCCCGCGCCCGGCGGAACGCGGGACGCCTTACCGTGTCAGGGCCTTTCTCGGCCCGTCAAGCGCGCCTTTCTCCCTGCTCGCGGGCGTGCAACTGCGGCGGCGGAGCAGTTGAACGCCACCATTGATCCCGAACTCGGCCCTGGGACATAGTGGTCGGCGCGTAAATCCCGCATCAATCGCATTGAAGGCCGGCTTTGCGCTCGCGCCCGTGACCGGATTTCCGGCCGGAGAAGGTTTGGACTCGGCGCCGCCCGTCCAGCAGGCGTGTCGAACGAATTGGGGTGCTCGGGAATGGCTGCAGCTCACGGCGAACTCCACGAACTGATGTCCGGCCAGCTCGCCATGTGGTACGCCCAGCGCTTCGCGCCCGGCAACTGGAGCTTCCGCGTCGCCGAGTACATGGAGATCCACGGCGAGGTGGACCTGGAACTCCTGGAACGCGCCGCCCGCCGCCGGGCCGACGAGGTCGAGACGTTCCGCCTGCGCTTCCGCGTCGTCGACGGCGTCCCCCTGCAGTACGTGCACGACGCGGCCGACTACCCGGTGCCCGTCGTGGACGTCAGCGCCGAACCCGACCCGCGCGCCGCCGCCGACGCCTGGATGCGCGCCGACCTGCGCCAGGCCGTCGACCTCGACGGCGGCGCGCTGTACGGCACCGCGCTCATCAAGCTCGCCGACGACCTGACCTACTGGTACACGTGGGTGCACCACTGCGCCATGGACGGCCAGGGCGGCATGCTCATCGCCGCCCGCGCCGCCGAGCTCTACACCGCGCTCCTCGAAGGACGCTCCGTCGAGGACGGGGCCGTCGCACCGGTGTCCGTGCTGTTCGACGCCGACCGCGCCTACCGCGAGTCCGCCGACCTGGAGCAGGACCGCCGGTACTGGCTCGACCGGCTCGCCGACCTCCCGATCGTGACGGCCGGCGGCTCGAACCGGCTCCGCCGCGCCCAGCACGCCCCGCTCCGGCACACCGACGCCGTCGGCCAGGAGGAGGCCGCCGGTCTCAAGGCCGCCGCGCGCCGCCTGCGCACCAGCCTCGCCGGCCTGGCCATCGCCGCCGCCGCCCTCTATCAGCACCGGATGACCGGGGAACGCGACGTCGTCGTCGGCATCCCCGTACGCGCCCGTACCGGCAAGCGCGAGATGACGGTCCCCGGCATGACCTCCAACATCCTGCCGCTGCGCCTCACCGTCGACCCCGGCACCACCACGATCGCCGGGCTGCTCCGCCAGACCTCCCAGGCGATCAGGGAGGGACTGCGGCACCAGCGCTACCGCTACGAGGACCTGCACACCGACCTGCGGATCGCCGAGGGCGAGCTGTGCGGGTTGCTGGTGAACGTCATGGCGTTCGACTACGACCTGCGCTTCGGCGACCGCGCCGTCACCGCGCACAACCTGTCCACCGGCAGCGTCAACGGGGTGCGGATCGACCTCTACGAGCGGTCGGGGCTGCAGGTCAACGTGGACGTGAACCCGGACCTGCACGACCTGAGCGCGGCCGGTGACGTGTCCCGCCGGTACCTGAGCGTGCTGCGGTGGCTGGCCACGGCCACCGGCGAGGACGGCGTCGGCGGGCTGGAGATCCTCGACGCCGAGGAACGGCGGCTGGTGGTCGAGGAGTGGAACGACACGGCTGCGGAGGTGCCTGCGGAGTCGTTGGCAGGGTTGTTCGAGGCGCGGGTCGCGCGGTCGCCTGGGGCGGTGGCGGTGGTGGGCGACGGGGTGGAGATGTCGTTCGCCGAGCTGGACGCGCGGGCGAACCGGGTGGCTCGACTGCTGGCTCGTCGGGGTGCCGGGGTGGGGTCGGTGGTGGGGGTGTGTTTGGAGCGTGGGGTTGATCTGGTCGTCGCGTTGCTGGGGGTGTTGAAGGCGGGAGCGGCCTATCTGCCGGTGGATCCGGAGGTGCCGGCGGATCGGGCGGCGTTGATGGTGGCGGACGCCGGGGCGTGTTGGGTGGTGGCGGAGGCCGGGGCTGACTTCGGCGGCGCTGAGGTGGTGGAGCTCGATGACGCGGTGGGTCTGTCGGGTGAGCGGCTGGGGGTGGCTGTCTCGGGGTTGGACGCGGCTTATGTGATGTTCACGTCGGGTTCGACGGGGCGGCCGAAGGGTGTGGT